>CAYZUW010000076.1:0-14095 GCA_964481325.1 uncultured Saprospiraceae bacterium | reverse complement strand
AAGTCATCAAGCTAGTTTTTTCGATTACGACCTCGATGGCGATTTAGATTGTTTTCTTTTGAATACCTCTATATATGTAAGAGTGCAGCTTGGAGCAGTGTTTAGACACTTAGATGCAAGCGAAGACAATATGAGATTTGCTTCTTGTCAGTTACTTGAAAATCGCAACGGTAAATATGTTGATGTGACCAAAGAAGCAGGGATGCTAAAATATGGTTTTGGCTTAGGATTGGTTGTCAATGATATCAACAAAGATGGTTATCCTGACGTATACGTTGCCAATGATTATTCAGTACCAGACTTTATGTACATCAATAATCAGGATGGAACCTTTACGGATAAGACAAAGGAGATGACTAACCAAATTTCTTTTTACGCGATGGGAGCAGATATTGCGGACATCAATAATGATGGTCATGTAGATATAGGTGTAGTAGATATGGCGGCAGATGATCACGTAAGAGACAAAACATTAATGGTCTCGATGAATGTTCCCAACTTCAGAACCTATGTAGATACGCTTAAATATCAACATCAATATATGTTCAACTCTATTCAACTGAATAATGGGAATGGGACATTTAGTAATATTGTGAATCTAGCTGGACTGGCTAAAACAGATTGGAGCTGGTCTTCATTATTTGCTGATTTTAATAATGATTCTTACAAGGATTATTTTGTTACGAATGGATATAAGCGCTATGCTAGGGACAATGATTCTAGATTGAAAATGAAAAAAATAAGAGAAGAATCGCCAGATGATAGTGTACCTGTAGAAATGAGAAAGCAACTGTATGCCGATCTTCCTAGTATCAAGTTGAAAAATACAATGTTTGAAAACAACAAAGATCTTACATTCAAAAATGTAAGTGATGATTGGGGTTTGGACACGCCTACCTTTTCTAGTGGAGCTTCGTATGGAGATTTGGACAATGATGGAGACTTAGACTTGATCATAAACAACACTGCTCATAAAGCAATGGTCTATAAAAATAATTCGAAAGGAAACTATATTCGGTTTAAGCTTAAGCCAAACAAACTTTCACCCAATGTGCAGAATACAAAAATAGCGATTCAGTATGGGGATGACGTTCAGTATGCAGAATACACTCCAGTCAGAGGATTTTTATCTTCAATGGAGCCGAACCATCTACATTTTGGTCTTGGCAAGATTAATACTATTGATAAAGTAGAAATTACTTGGCCTAATGGTGAGCGAAATGTGCTTACAAATGTAAAGGCAAATACTACTGTAGAATTAGAAGCGAAGCCAGGCAATAAAGGTCAATTGGCTAGTATTTCATTCGATGATAAAGATCCATTGTTTAAACCTGCTAACAATCAAGCTGGATTGGTTTATTCTCATAATGAAAATAATTTTGATGATTTCGAAAAGGAGATTTTATTGCCTCATAAACAATCCGCATTGGGACCAAAATTAGCAACTGCTGATGTCAATGGAGATGGGCTAGAAGATTTGTATGTTGGAGGCTCTAAGTTTTATTCTGGGAAGCTATTTTTACAATCTGCAAACGGAACATTTGCTGAGTCAGGAAAACAACCTTGGGCAAAGGAGAAAGCCAATGAAGACGTGAATGCACATTTTTTCGATTACGATGCAGATGGAGACTTAGACTTATATGTGTGTAGCGGTGGTGGTGGAGATTTCGAGCCCAATGCAGCTACATTGAATGATAGATTGTATCAAAATGATGGTGCTGGAAACTTTAGTTCTACACAAGGACTTTTGCCTTCCCTTCCTACAGTATCCTCTGTAGCTAAGTCTTATGACTATGATCAAGATGGAGATTTAGATCTCTTTGTTGGTGGTAGAGCTGTGCCTGGTAAATATCCATATGCAGAACGTAGCTATATATTAAAAAATGACGGAGGTAAGTATAGCGATGTAACGCTTGAGGTAGCTTCCGACCTAGAAAAACCAGGTTTAGTGACCGACGCGCTTTGGATAGACGTAGATGGCGATAAGCAAAAAGAGCTCGTAGTAGCAGGTGAGTGGATGAATATAATGGTCATGAAATTTGATGGAAGTAAATTTATGGATGTATCTGCTGACTTAGGTTTGGCAGATCTCAAAGGATGGTGGTATAGCTTAGCTGCAGCAGATATAGATAATGATGGCGACCTGGATTTGATTTGTGGAAACAATAGTCCGAATACTAAATTTAAAGCTACTAAGGAAAAGCCTTTCTTCGTTTTTGCAGATGATTTTGATGGCAATGGTTCTTGTGATATAGTTCTAAGTAAAGAATACAAGGGAGAACTGGTTCCAACAAGAGGAAGAGAATGTTCAAGTCAGCAAATGCCATTTATCAAAGAGAAATTTAAATCATACAACGGTTTTGCGAATGCAACGATGAAGGATATCTATGGTGATAAACTGAATTCTTCTTTAAAGCTTGAAGTAAATTCATTTTACTCCTCTGTATTGATAAATAATGGTGGAAAGTTTGAGGTTAAGAAGTTACCTAACCAAGCGCAAGTGGCTCCTATCAATGGTATTGTTACTACTGATATTAATAAGGACGGAAACGTAGATTTGATATTGGCTGGAAATAATTTTGATACAGAAGTAGAAACGGCTAGATATGACGCTGGTACAGGATTGATAGTATTAGGAGATGGAAAAGGAAACTTTAAGCCTTTATCTGTTACCGAAAGTGGATTGTTTGCTAATAAGAATGTAAAAGATATAAAGCTTGTACAAGGCACAAATGGAGCCTTTATCGTTGTGGCAAACAATGATGGACCCGTGCAAGTATTTCAATCTCAGGATACGCAAAATCGATCTTTGGGAGGTGCATTTTAAATGAGTCTATAAGTCAAGCTCAGTGCTCTGACAAAGAGCTATATAAATAGGGAATTTTTACGAATTCAAAATGTCATGATTTTATTTAAAATCATGACATTTTGATTTATAGACTGTTCAATGTATTGGGTATTCACCTTTTGCTAAATAAAACATGTCATTTTTTGAGAAAGTTGGAATAGGCATAGTTGAGCTTTGCTATATCTGACTGACGTGTTTAGGTGCTTACTTGTGCCTATACATTTTTAATCTCGTTCTTATATACATACATTAAAAAAGCCCAATCAAAAAGATCGAGCTAATTTTGTGCCCCGGGCGGGACTTGAACCCGCACGGCCCAAAGGCCACAGGATTTTAAGTCCTGCGTGTCTACCAATTCCACCACCAGGGCAGCAAGAACTACATAAAAAAAAGGGTTGAAAAAACTAACCCTTCGTAGAATGCTAATTCTAAAAATGGAGCGAAAGACGGGATTCGAACCCGCGACCCCGACCTTGGCAAGGTCGTGCTCTACCAGCTGAGCTACTTTCGCAAAACATATTTTCTGAGGTCATTTCCTCGGAGTGCAAATATAGGGTAAAGCTATTTAATAAATCAAATATTATCTTATATATTTTTATGGAAATTCAGAGCTCACTTTTCAATTATTGAGCCTTGTCAAGTCTCCTTTTTAGGTAATAGTACATCTCCTCTTGGGATCTGAAAGCCAGGTCATTAAGGGTTGTTTTATAGGCGTTATTTCCCTTGTCATCGATAATTCTAGCTTTGACGTTATCTTGGAGTTGAATATTGATATAGTCGAGTATTTGCTTTCTTATGTCTTCATCGTATATAGGAAAGGTGGTTTCTATTCTATAGCTAAGATTTCTTACCATCCAATCTGCTGAAGAGCAATAGATACGCTCTTTACCATTGTTGTTGAAGATAAATATACGCGCGTGCTCTAAGAATCTATCTACAATGCTAATAACCTTGGTGTTGGTACTAAAGCCTTTGATATCGGGTACAAAGGAACATATTCCTCTTATGATCATATTGACTTGTACACCAGCCTGATCTGCTTCATATAATTTTTCAATCATTTCTTGATCTTGGAGACTGTTCATCTTGAGTGTTATAGAAGCTGGTTTGCCTTTCTTAGCATTTTGTATTTCAGCGTCAATGAATTTCACAAGCATTGGTCTCAAGTTAAATTGTCCCACAAGTAAGTGTTCGAATTTATGATTTTGGCCTTTTTTGAGCTCTAAGACGGAGAATACTTTTAGCGCTTCTGAAGTGAGGCGTTCATCTGCGGTGAATAGGCCTACATCACTATATATCTTTGCTGTACTTTCATTGAAGTTACCCGTACTTAGAAATGCGTATGTTTTAGGTTTTTTGTTTTCTATTCTGCGTATGATAGCCAATTTGGAGTGCACTTTTAGACCTGGGAAACTGTAATACACCTTGATTCCAGCTTGCTCGAGTTTTTCTCCCCATTCTAAATTAGCCTCTTCATCAAATCTCGCTTTCACTTCGATAAAAGCAGTTACTTGCTTGCCTGCTTCTACGGCCTCCATCAAGGCGTCCATTACCTTCGATTTCTTTCCTACTCTATACAATATAATCTTGATGTGGGTGACCTTGGGATCTTTTGAGGCAGTTTTGAAAAGTTTGACCACTGACTTATACGAATGGTAGGGTAAGTGAATCAAGTGATCATTTTTTCTTATTTCTCCAAAAATATCTTTTGTATCCTCTAAAGGAGAATAGGCCAGTGGGGGTAAAGGGGTGTTCTTCAGAAAGTTATAGCCAAAGTCTGGAAAACTAAAAAAGTCAAAATTGTTATGATACCTTCCTTCTGGAATCATATCATATTTGGTTAGGTGGAAGTTTTCTTTCATTACGTTTAGGAGATGCTTCGGCATTTCTCTATCGTAAACAAAGCGCGAGGCAGGTCCAACGTTTCTCTTGTTAAGGCTATTTTTGATTTTGGTTATTAGGTTTCCAGAAAATTCGTCGTCAATGTATAACTCTGCATCTCTGGTAAGTTTAATACTATAAGAATCTTCTATGTCATAGCCTGGGAATAGCCACTTGAGACTATGACGGACTATGTCATCCAGCATGATGAGGTAGTGTCTTCCTTTAGGCGAAGGCAGCTTGACAAAACGATTCAAGTGATCTGATGGAATCTTAACTACGGCGTACTCATCTTTTACCTGATTTTTGACTTTATCTTTTAACCAAACCGCTAAGTATAGTGCTCCGTTATTGAGAAAAGGCTTAATCTTGTCTTTACGCAATAATACGGGCTGTACGAATGGAAGTAGCTTGTCTTTGAAGTAGTCTTCGACAAACTCGATTTGCTTTTTATTTAGGTCAGTACGTCGCAGCGCATATATATTATACTTACGGAGTTCTGGGATAATATGTTTTTCAAATACTTTACTGAACTCTTCTTGTTGTTCGTTGACAATGTCTAGGATACTGTTGATGACATATTTTGGTTCGAACTCTAACTTTCTTTTTGTTTTTTTACCTACACGAAGAAGGTTTCTATGATTAGCTACTCTAACTTTGAAAAATTCGTTCAAATTGGAGCTGTAAATGGCTAAAAATTTGATTTGCTCAAATAATGGGACATTAGGGTCTTTTGCTTCCTGCAAGACTCGAGAATTGAAGGAAAGCCAGCTAATATCTCTGTGCAAATATGGAATAGTATCGTCTTCTTTCATTTTGTTCTTTTCTAATAATTAGCTAGGCTAATATCCATGCGGTAAAATAAGCAAGAAATGGATTAGGATGCAAAATAAAGGGGTAGCATTCGCAATCCATTTTCTATTAATTACGCATCAAAATAGTCGAAGTTGGGTATTTTCCAGATATTTCGGTTCCAAGCGATCATAGTGATGCGATAGCCCCATATTAACAGACCTTTCTATAAAATAGTTGACCATTTCTGGTACATCTTGCATGCTGGGTTGGTGGAAGAATAAATACACCTCATCTAGTTGGTTTTTAGCCTTATTTATCCTATCAATCCATGTATCAATGCGGTCGAAGTCGCTAGGATCTAGGCTATTGCCAATCAACCTAAGCATTAGGGTAGGCGTAGGAAGTACACTATGTAGAACGTCTCTTCTGCCAGCCACATCTGTTATGACTAAACCTATATTATACTCACTGAGTTGGGTAGCTAGGTTATGGAGATGATAGTTATTGTTTTCGAACCATCTGGGATGTCGTAATTCTATAGTCAATCTAATATGCTCAGGCTTGCGGCTTATAAATTTTAGTAATTTATCAGCTTGGCTAGGATCAAAATACTCTGGTAATTGCATAAAGCAAGGGCCTAAGTGCGGGCCCATGTTCGCTATAGATTTATAAAAAGAATAGCTTTGGGAGGTTTCACTGGCTAGATTAGATTTATGTGAAATATCCTGTGGCACTTTTGGGCAGAAGCGAAACGTATCGTCTACTTTGCTGCACCAATCCATTACTTTTTCTGCATCGGGTATATGATAATGAGAAGTATTGAGTTCTATGGTATTGAATAACTGGGCGTAGTGTTGGAGGTATTCGTTTGCTTTAGCTTTTTTAGGGTAAAAAGTGCCTGACCACTCTTTATTGCTCCAGCCTGTGGTTCCAAGATATACCTTTGGTTCGAGTGTATCTCGAACAGAGTCTTGGAGAACTTTTAATTCTGGAACGCTAAAGTCGACTCCATCTAGCTTGGATAGTTTTCCAAATTTCATTAATAATCCTTCTTTTAGACTCCAAATATAGATAAATAATAAAAGCAATCTAAATGAGTAGATTTTATAAGAGTTAGGTGTACTAGCGCTGTGCAGTAGGATGTATAGAGAGGGCATTTTTCTGCCCTCTCTATACATAGTCCGAAGGACCGAGCGAAGAGCGAGCTGCGGAACATAGCGACCCTTTCATTTGCTTTTTTTTAAGCAAAATGAAAGGGTAGGACCCCAATAAAAAAAGTAATGACTGTCCTCGCAAATTTGGTTTTAAGAAAAAATAGTAGACTTTTGTAGAACAATTTTATCAATCTCTAACTTAATAATTAGATATCAAAAGAATTATGAGAAAGAAAATAGCAGCAGGAAATTGGAAAATGAATCTTTCCTACAAGGACGCGAAAGCCTTGTCTGAGCATATTGCAAATGTGTCCGTAGAGGCGGGTACAGAAGTGATCTTAGGTGTGCCTTTTCCTTACTTAGCGCAGATAAGTGAGGTGGTGTCGCCAAATTCGGGAGTGAGCATAGCCGCTCAAAACTGCCATCAAGAGGCTAAAGGGGCGTACACGGGTGAAGTGTCTCTCTCTATGTTGGATTCCGTAGGCGTAAAAACGGTAATCTTAGGACATTCTGAAAGAAGAGTGTATCAAAAAGAGTCGGATGAATTGTTGGCTCAAAAAACGAAAGCGGCACTAGAATCAGGTTTTAGAGTTGTATTCTGTTGTGGTGAAAGCTTGGAGATTAGGGAAGCAGGCAATGCTTTTTCTTTTGTAGAAAGTCAGTTGAGAAACAGTTTGTTTGATTTAAAGGCGGAAGCTTGGAGCCAAATTGTGATTGCGTATGAACCTATATGGGCTATCGGAACAGGTGTAACGGCCAGCCCGGAGCAAGCGCAAGAGATGCATGCACATATCAGAAAGGTGTTAAAAGACGTGTACAATAGTAAAGTTGCGGAAAGTACGTCTATATTGTACGGTGGTAGTGTAAAACCTGCCAATGCAAAGGATTTGTTCTCAAGAAGTGACATAGATGGCGGCTTGGTAGGAGGTGCTTCATTGAAGGCCAATGATTTTGAGCAAATAATAAAATCTTTTTAAGGACTTGGAAGGAAGCGATTTAATTTCATACATTTGCGCCCCTGTTGCTTTATACTAAATAAATGTATGCGCTTGTTTTTTCAATGTTAGGATAGTTGTCGCTATCATTGAAAATCTCGGTTCTGAAACAATATTAACTAAGACATAGTAATATATATTCTGATCCCAGTTATCGTTAAATATTAAACATATTATAGAATTATGCCCTCAAATCTTCTTATAGTAGAGTCTCCTGCAAAAGCAAAAACCATAGAGAAATATCTAGGGAAGGACTTCAAAGTAAAGTCAAGTTATGGTCACGTCAGAGATCTTGAAAAGGGCAAGAAGGGAGTCGATATAGAGAATAAGTTTATTCCGAACTACCGCGTTTCGCCAGATAAAGAAAAGGTTGTAAAAGACTTACAAGAGTGGGTCAAGAAGGTCGATGAGGTATGGTTGGCGACGGATGAAGATCGTGAAGGAGAGGCAATTTCTTGGCATTTGTGTGAAGTGCTTGGACTAGATGTGGCGAAGACAAAGCGTATTGTTTTTCATGAAATTACGGAACCCGCAATAAAGAAGGCAGTACAATCTCCAAGGAAGGTGGACCTCAACTTGGTCGATGCGCAACAGGCGAGGAGAATACTAGATCGTTTGGTCGGTTTTGAATTGTCTGAAATCTTATGGAAAAAGGTAAAGAATAAATTGTCTGCTGGTAGAGTGCAATCTGTGGCGGTGAGATTAGTGGTAGACAGAGAGAGAGAAATACAGAAGTTCGAATCCAAACCATTTTATAGGGTGAATGCCATTTTTCATGTGGAAAATAAAAATGGCAAAAAGGTAGATTTAAAGGCAGAGCTGCCTAGTCGTTTTGATAAGGAGGGGGATGCAGAGGCATTCTTACAAAGCTGCTTGAATGGTACCTTCTCTATCAAAGATATAGTAATCAAGCCTCTAAAACGTAAACCTTCTGCTCCTTTTACTACCTCTACGCTACAACAAGAAGCGAGTAGAAAATTGGGTTTTTCTGTTAAGCGGACTATGATCAATGCGCAGAAGCTGTATGAACAGGGTTTTATCACCTATATGAGAACGGATTCTGTGAATCTGAGTGAAACGGCTTTAACGCAAATCAGCTCAGAAATCATTTCCTCTTTTGGGAAGGAGTATGCAGAGGAGCGTAAATTTAAAAATAAGAAATCATCTAATGCGCAAGAGGCGCACGAAGCTATTCGTCCTTCGTATATCGCAAATAAGGTGGTCACGAATGATAGAGATCAGCAACGTTTGTATGAATTGATATGGAAGCGTACTATCGCTTGTCAGATGGCTAATGCGGAGTTGGAGAAAACGACAGTTAATATAGGAGTGTCTACCAACCCTGATGCTTTATTGAAGGCAACCGGTGAGGTGTTGAAGTTTGATGGGTTCTTGAAAGTTTATCTAGAGTCTAGCGACGATGATGAGGATGAGGGACAAGCGCAAGGTATATTGCCTCCATTGAAGGTTGGCCAGACGCTTGATTTGGATAATATGACTGCCATCGAAAGATTTACACGTGCTCCTGCTAGATTTACGGAAGCTGGATTGGTAAAGAAGTTGGAAGAGGAAGGTATCGGACGTCCATCGACATACGCACCTACTATTTCTAAAATCATGGAAGAGGCAAGGGGGTATGTGGTAAAGGATTCAAGAGAAGGTATAGAGCGTCACTTTAATGTTTTTACCTTAAGTAATAATGCGATAGAAAAAAGGAAGGATTCTGAGATTACGGGCGCGACCAGCAACCGTTTGTATCCTTCGGATATAGGAATGGTAGTAAGTGACTTCTTGCTCAAGCACTTTAAGGAAGTCATGGATTATGGTTTTACCGCTGAAATAGAAAAGAAATTTGATGGCATCGCTGATGGTTCTCATAAATGGAGAAACATGTTGGCGGAGTTTTATCAGCCATTTCATGAACTGGTAGAAGATACCTTGGAGAATGCTGAAAGAGCGAGTGGAGAGCGTCGTCTAGGAAAGGATCCAGAAACGGGTAACACGCTATTGGTGCGTGTCAATAAGTTTGGGAAACCTATGGTGCAGATAGGGATAGCGGAAGAACTTGGGGAGGATGAAAAGCCAAAGTATGCCAATCTGCGTAAAGGGCAATCTTTAGAAACGATCAATTTTGAGGAAGCGTTAAAGCTTTTTGAATTGCCTAAAATGGTCGGCACCTATGAGGATAAGGAAGTAACTATTGCGATAGGTCGTTTTGGTCCTTATGTAAAGTTTGATGAAGGTTTTATTTCTATTCCTAGAGATGAAGATCCATATAAGTTGGGCTACGATAGAGCCGTAGAATTGATTAAAGAGAAGCGTGCAGCGGATGCTCCGATTGGTACATACCAGAGTATAGATTATACTCGAGGTAAGGGGCGTTTTGGTCCATTTTTGAAATGGAATGGCATGTTCATTAATATTCCTCGTCGCTATGACCCTGAAAATTTGACACAGGAAGAGGCTTTTGAATTAATCGCAAAGAAGATTGAGAAGGAAGCGAATCGATATATCCACCAGTGGCCAGATGATGATTTGTCTGTTGAAAATGGCAGATGGGGTCCATTAATCAAATTCAAGAAGAAGAAGATTAATTTTCCGCGTAATGAAGATGGAAAGCGTATCAGTTCTGAGGATGCTGCTAAGTATACAATAGAGGAAGTTAAGGCTCTTGTAGAAGCGGAGATTCCTGGTGCGTTTATCAAAAAGAAGAAAGCGGCAGCGAAGAAAAAGGCGCCTGCGAAGAAGAAGACTACTGCGAAGAAGGCGCCTGCTAAGAAGAAAGCGGCTTCTAAGAAGTAAGTTTTTTTGAAGAGATTTTATAATGGAAGGCGCCTGTTGGGCGCCTTTTTTTTGTGGGGTTATGTGGGACCTGAAAGCGATGGGTGAATAATAATGTCACTTCCCGAGGTTCTTGACTTTACGCCTTTGCAGGCTATAATAATGTCACCTCCCGATTGGGTCGGGACAAGTTCTCCGAGGTTCTTGTCTTTTTTTTGTTACTCTATGGCTGCGCCATAGATTCTATATACGTGTCATGTTTGCTCTTGAATGATATTTTTGTGGGCTCTTTATGAGACTAGCTTAGGTTCGATGTAATGTCCTTATAAATGGCTTGTGCAACTCGTTTGCTGGCTCCTTTGTTGCCGAGTCTATTGTGCAGTGTGTTGTAGTGGGTAAGTATTTCTGCTCTAGCTTTTTCATCGAAGAGAAGTTTGACTTCTTTGATGATATTTTTGGGGGTACATTCTGATTGGATGAGTTCTTTTAGAATTTCCTTGTCTAGAATAAGGTTGGGTAAACTGATGTTTTTGACTTTGGCAAAAGTCTTGGCTAAGGTATAGGTGATCGTACTGGTTTTGTAAATGACTACTTGTGGTACGTTGAATAAGGCTGTCTCTAGGGTAGCCGTTCCGCTGGTGACGATAGCTGCATCTGCGCTTTGTAAAATGTTGTAGGTTTTATCTACTTCGATGCTTAGGTTGTTTATTTGGTTTGAGAAGTGTGATTGATAAACGGATAGGTCTTGCCAAGGAACCGCTGCAATAATAAAATTGTAATTAGGCATGGCCTTAACGACTTTACTAATGACAGGCAGTATTTTGTCTAGCTCTTGTTTTCTGCTACCTGGTAGAAGGGCGATGGTTTTCTTTGTGTTATCTGTAGGAATGGGATCAAAGTGGGCATGGTCTATAGCATCGAGTAGTGGGTGTCCAACAAAGTGATCTTGGTATCCATATTTTTGATAAACGGTGGATTCAAAGGGGAGGATCGTGAACATTTGATCTACATAGGCTTTTATCTGATGCACTCTTTTAGTATTCCAAGCCCATATAGTTGGAGAGATGTAGTATTGTGTACGGTAAGCCTGTTCTTTTGCCCATCTTGCCATTCTAAGATTGAATCCAGGATAATCTATAAATATTACTGTGTGCGGCATAAATGCGCTAATATCTGCTTTGCAGCGCTTGAAGTTTTTTTGGATGGTTCGGATATTTTTGGCTACTTCTAAAAAACCCATGAAGGCGAGTTCATTATAATGTTTGACAACATCTGCTCCAGCTTCCGCCATTAAATCTCCGCCCCATGCTCTGATCTCCGCTTGTGGATCGAGCTTGATGAGTTCCTTGATCATGTTGGCACCGTGTAAATCACCCGAGGCCTCTCCAGCAATGATGTAGTACTTCATTTGTGTTTTTAGTATTCTGCTCCTAGGAACTCTCCCTTGAAATACAAGAACCAAACTGCTACTAGAATAATAGTAGGAAAGACGATGCCTCTTAATGTTTTATCCCAGCGTTTAACTTTTGCAATTTGAAAGGGTATCAGATTGAAGCATAAGGATATTAGGGCTAAGGTTCTCGGTCGCCAAACTGGTGTCGCACCGAATTCACTTCTAGCACTCATATTGCCAATGATATCAAAGCCAAATTGTACTATAAACCAGCTTATAAATGGTGTAATTAATCCTATGATAATACCTGTTAGAATGTTGTCTTTAAAGTCCATTTTTTGAATCGGTTAAAATTTAAAGATTGATGTTTTCAAGTGTTTTGAACCATTCAATTTCGTCGTACTTGGTCAAGTCAAAAGTGGATGGTACTACGGAAATATATGCATTGTCTAATGCCCAAAGGTCTGTGTCGGTTCCAGTGTCTTCATTGATAAATTCACCTGATAGCCAGAAGTACTCTCTTCCAGAGGGGTCGGTACCTTTCATATAGTTTTCTGTCCATTGCCCTTTGGCTTGTCGACATACTTTGATCCCTTTGATTTCCTGGGTACTTAGTTTTGGGATATTGACATTGAGCAAGGTACCTGATCCATTGCTAATTGCTAATTGCTTGGCGATAATTTCTTTTATGAAGGGTGTTCCTTGGCTGAAGTCAGCATCGGCAGAATAGTCCAACAATGAAAAACCAATGGCATCGATGCCTTCGAGGCTTGCTTCCATAGCAGCAGACATGGTTCCGCTGTACACAATATTGATGGATGCGTTTGATCCATGGTTGATGCCAGAAACACAGAGGTCTACCTTCCGTCCTTTGAGCACATGGTGTTTGGCCAGTTTGACGCAATCTGCTGGTGTTCCCGTGCATGCATAGGCGTCGATTCCATCAAAGATTTCAACCCTTTTTAGTCGAAGCGGGTCGTAGATGGTAATGGCATGGCCTTTTGCAGATTGTGGAGAGTCTGGTGCAACGACCACTACTTCTCCAAATTCTCGCGCTACCGCTATCAGTGCCTTAATTCCTCCTGAGGTAATGCCATCATCATTGGTGACCAGTATTAATGGTTTTTTAATCATATGGTAAATGTACTAGCTTTTTAAGTAAAAACATTGCAAGGTATTATCATAATCGAGTAGAGGGCTCATCTAAATTGTATAATTAGTATTTTTGAGACTAAATAAAATTGGACTATGAAAGCGGTTAGTGTAAAACAGCTGAAAGACGAGCTAGAACATAAGGATGCCAATGAACTGATGACGATATGCCTTAGTTTGGCTAAATTCAAAAAGGAGAACAAGGAGCTGTTGACTTATTTATTGTTTGAGGCTGATAATGAAGAAGGCTATATAGAAGCGGTAAGGGAAGAGATTGATGAGCAGTTTCTAAGTATGAATAAGAAGAATTACTATTTTCAAAAAAAGAGCATTCGTAGGATTCTGAAAAACGTAAAGAAGTACATTCGTTATTCCAAAAAGAAAGAAACGGAGATAGAATTGCTGTTGCATTTTTGTCAAGAAATGAAGGCTTTAAAGCCTTCCGTCATTAGGCAGTTGGCTATGAATAATTTATACTATCGCCAAATTGATATGGCTAAAAAAGCAATTTCAACATTACATGAAGATTTGCAATATGATTATAATTTGGAAGTCAAAAAACTGATTGTATGAACCTTTCCGATGATGTTTTAAAATACTTGGATGCTTCTGTCCTATGTTGGCTAGCTACTGTGGATAAAAGTGGTCAACCTAATGTATCCCCCAAGGAGATTTTCGCAGTGCGCAATGATAAACTTTTGATAGCGAATATTGCGTCTCCAGGGTCGGTTAGGAATATAGAAGAGAATCCAAAGGTGTGTGTAAGTTTCATAGATTTTTTAGTGCAAAAAGGATATCAGTTGAAAGGGCATGCGTTGGTGCTTCAGCCGTCTGATTATAGGGAAGTACACAGCTTTATTCAGATTAGGGCGGGGGATAAGTATAAAGTATTAAGTGTGATTTCTATTGAGGTTGAAAAAGTGAAGCCCATCATTGCTCCTAGTTATTTATTTTATCCTGATACCGATGAGTCTATAAAGATTGACGTGTTAACCAAGCATCTGCGTGGAGGTACGTTTGACTCAGACAATTGAGCCTTCTGACGACTTTTATATGAGGACTGTACTAGCCTCGCCAAGTTTGGCTCGGTTCATTC
>CAYZUW010000075.1:0-14127 GCA_964481325.1 uncultured Saprospiraceae bacterium | reverse complement strand
TCATAATATCCTTCAATAGTTACTCTTCCATCTTCATCTTTCATAGAACCTAACAATTGCGCTAATCTAAAAGCTGGGTTGGGAGCATAGTTGCCGTAATGTCCACTATGTTGTGGTTTGATAGGGCCCCAAGCTGTCAAATGAAAACTAGTAATCCCTCGACATCCATAAATAAGAGTAGGTTTCCCGGAGATGTGTACTGGACCGTCATTTATAATCAATGCATCAGCAGATAATAATTCAAGATTTTGCTTTACTGCCTTAGCTAAATTAGGGCTACCCATTTCTTCCTCTGAATCCAATATTACTTTAATATTGCAGCGTATAGCAGTCTTGTCGGTTTGGTCTATAGCATGTAAAAATGCAACAATTGGCATCTTGTCATCAGAAGCAGAACGAGAGAAGATTCTCCAATCTAAATCAATATCGGAATCAAGAGATGACCAACTTATTTCCTCCCAATCTTCATTTTTCTTCTTTAATACAGGAATATAAGGATCCTTTTGATTCCATTTACTTCTATCAACAGCTTGGCCATCCATATGCATATAAAACAAAACAGTAGGCAAGTTTTGTCCTATCTGTTTCTCAGCGAATAAAACTGGGTTTGAAAGCGTGTTGACTTCCCGTGTACGAAATCCTCTTTTCTGGAAAGCAGTTTCAAGCCATGTAATATTGGCTTTTATATCCTCAATTTGGCGTCCGTTATTAGGGATAGAGAGAAAGGATTTGAGCTCTAGAATAGCTGCTTTAGTTTGTTCCTTGTTGGTTTGCGCAGAAAGATAGACTGAACCCAATAGTAGGACTGAAAGAATGGCTTGTTTTATCATTGCATCGTTTTTTATTCAGCAATAAGATACCACTTTCTATTAAGAATACTTAAACTTCTTTTATCACCATAAGACCTTTATCAAATGGATCAAGATTTTCCACCAAATACTCAAAGTAACTTTCTCCATAACGAGTATAGAAAGTAAGAAAATTTTCTTTGCGTTCTTGTAAATTATTAGCTGGGAAAAGTCTGGATTTGACGCTTTTGAGTTGATTGATACCCGTATCGAATTTATTCTTTTCTGCTTTTTTTAATCGCCCTTCTAGATTCTCTAGAGATTTTATATGTTTAGCTCGCTCTGCGTTTACAGTTGCCATTAGAGATTTATCAACTTTTTCTACGGCTTGACTTATATCATCGTAAATTTTTGAAATAGCCTCTTTTTGTTCTTCAAGGGTAAACTCGTTTTCAGAATGCTTCTTCAAAAATGCTGCAACCATGAGATGTTCTTCTTGTAATAAATCTTCGAGGCTAGCGCTAAGTTTGTTTAGTTTCTTTTCGTTTCCTTTATCAATAATTAGGACAGAATTTCTTCTGATAAGCATAGGGAAGTTTATGCCATAGTGTTCGAACTGACTTTGACGTTCCATCCAGTAAGCTAACTCGCCTCCACCGCCAACATAAGCGAGATTAGGCATAATATACTCTTGGTATATAGGTCTCAGGACTACATTTGGAGAGAAGCGCTCAGGGTTATTTTGGATATCCGCTTTCATCTCTGATTCTGTAAATGTGATATCTCTATTGTTTACTTTATATATATTGTCTTCAAAGATAATTCGTTCGCGGAAGCCATCTCCTAAATAGAAAAGGTTAATATCCCTAGGGTGTGCTTGATTTGAATATCCCGCTGCTTCTATACGTGACACCGTTTCTTTTACGAAGTCAACAGACTTTCTTTCGAAAATTTCTTTTTCAATAATAGGAATGAAAGCTCGCTTCAATTTTTTGTCACTCATATCTAAAACGACCAAACCATAGTCGCCAAATAATTCGTTGACTAAGTAGCGCATTCCCTGTCCGTAGGTTTCATGCTTCGTGAAGGATGTATGAATGGTATTATAAATATCTTGCGCTATAGGTCTATCTCCTAAAATGTCTTTAAGCTCTTCTAGCACTTTAGTCAGACTACCAGTGTCTAACTTGCCAACAGATCCACCAACAGTATTTTCCCAAATTAATTTTTTTCCAAAAATTTGAGCAGTACTAATTTCTTCAAAATCATGATCCTCCCCACCAGTAACAAAAACAGGCACAATGTGATTGTTTTTTAAATCTCCATTTAATCTTTTGGAAAGATTGATTACAGAACATATCTTATAAATAAAATAGGAAGGACCAGTAAATAAAGAAGGTTGATGGGCAGTGATTACGGTGTAGGTACTATCATCAAGCAATTTGTCTATATTCTTCTTGGTATGAGCAGAAATATTAAAAGGCTTGTACTGATCTAGTAACACAGAAACGAGCAATTTTCGATCAATAGACGCATTTTTTTTATCCTGTATAACTTCCTTAAGCTTAGCGTATTTAGGCTCATACTTATAAAAAGGACGTAGTCCAGGCTCTTCATCAACGTAAGCCCTATCTCTAGAGGAAATTTGACTTACCTGGCTATATTCTAAAAATGATTTTTCGAAGGTAAAAGTATCTACTTTAGGTGCTGCATCCATCATATCGGTATTAACAAATGAGTCAATTTTATGTTTCCAAAAACGGACTTGTTTATTAAATAGTTATTATTTGTTATTTGAGCCTAGCTTTGTGTATTTTCACACTCAAACTTAACGCTAATCTGTGAGTTTTCGGAACAGACTCATTTATAAATTTATTCATGAAAAAGTATGTCTTAGCACTGGATCAAGGAACTACCAGCTCTAGAGCCATTTTGTTTGATAAACAAGGACGGATAAAGGGAGTAGCGCAACAAGAATTTACGCAGTATTTTCCAAATCCTGGCTGGGTGGAACACGACGCGGAAGAAATTTTAAGGAGCCAAATTAAGGTGGTAAAAGACGTGTTGGAGAAGTGCAAAGTCAAAGCAACTGATATTGAGACTATTGGGATTACCAACCAAAGAGAAACAACTGTGTTGTGGGATGCCGAAACAGGCAAACCAGTTAGTAATGCTATTGTCTGGCAAGACAGGCGAACCGCCTCCATCTGCAATAAAATGAAAAAGAACGGATTAGAAAAGTATGTCAGATCCAACACAGGTCTTGTGATTGATGCCTATTTTTCTGGGACTAAGATTAAATGGATGCTGGATAATATTCCAGGATTAAAGAGAAAGGCAAAGCAAGGAAAAATTTTGTTTGGCACGATTGATACTTGGTTGTTGTGGAACCTTACAGGGGGTAAAGTCCATGCGACAGATTATAGCAATGCCAGTCGCACTATGATATACAATATCAAAAAATTAGACTGGGATAAAAAGCTTCTAGCTTATCTTAAAATACCCACTGAGATATTACCAGAAGTGCGCAATAGCAGTGGCAATTTTGGACAAACCAATAAAGATATTTTTGGAGTCGCTATTCCCATCAATGGAGTGGCGGGTGATCAACAAGCAGCTTTGTTTGGGCAAACTTGTTTTTCTACAGGTATGGCTAAAAACACCTATGGTACAGGATGCTTTATGCTGATGAATACGGGGCAAAAACTGGTCAACTCTAAAAACGGCTTATTAACTACCTTAGCATGGGGATTGAAAGGAAAAGTAAACTATGCTTTAGAAGGTTCTGTTTTTATTGCAGGCGCTGCTATACAGTGGCTTAGAGATGGCTTGAAAATTTTGGATAATGCGCCAGATTCAGAATATTTCGCGAAGCAGGTAAGTGATACTGCAGGCGTTTATGTCGTGCCTGCTTTCTCAGGCTTAGGAGCTCCGTATTGGGATATGGAGGCTACGGGGGCAATCTACGGTTTGACACGAGGAGTAAACAAAAACCATATCATACGAGCTACATTAGAATCCTTGACTTACCAAACCAAAGACGTATTGGATGCCATGGAAAAAGATAGTAAAGTGAAGTTGAAAAAGTTAAGAGTGGATGGTGGTGCTTCTGCGAATAACTTTTTAATGCAATTTCAATCTGATATTTTAGGTGTGCCAGTCGAACGACCTAAGGTGATAGAAACTACGGCATTAGGGGCCGCTTTCCTCGCCGGGATACATACTGGCTTTTACAACATGAAACAAATTGACAAATCTTGGAAAGTCGACAAGGAATTTAATAACAAAAGGGATGCAAAAGAAATAAAGGATTTATATTCAGGATGGCAGAAAGCAGTCAAAAAAACCATGATGTAATGGAAGATACGGAGCAAATAGACAAACTCTTAGCTTCTTTTTTTGACCCTAAAAAGGAAGCCAAAATCATAGATGTTCGTACACCAGCAGAATTTGAATTGGGCCATATAATAGGCGCTAAGAACATTCCTTTACTGTCTAATGAAGAAAGGGCTATAGTCGGTACGCTTTATAAACAGTCTAGCCCAGAGATTGCATTTGATAAGGGAATAGAATTGGTAGGGCCGAAAATGCATACCTTTCTGAAAGAAGCTAGAGAATTTATCGGAAGTCGCAACGCTACTATATATTGCTGGAGAGGAGGAAAGCGCAGTCAGTCTATGTCATGGTTATTTAATATGGCTGGGTTTAGCACTAAAACAATGCCCGGTGGATATAAAGCTTATAGAAAGTATGTAAATAAAATTATAGCTAACCCTGATTTGAACTTAATTGTACTTGGCGGTAAAACAGGATCTGGTAAGACAAAAATTCTACAGGAGTTAAAAGCCCAAGGCGAACAAATAATAGATTTGGAAGGTATGGCCAACCACAAAGGGTCGGCATTCGGCTGGATAGGCGAACAAGCACAACCCTCCGCAGAACACTTCGAGAATACTCTGGCACATGATATTCGTAGGCTTGATTTGTCAAGACCTATTTGGATAGAAAACGAAAGCAGAATGATAGGTCGAATCGCCTTGCATGAAGGCTTGTGGTCAAAACTCAAGAAAAGTCCACTGGTTAATATTTGTATACCTGATGCGGATAGAATTAATCACCTAGTGGACACCTACTCTAATGATTCTCCTCAAGACTTAAAGGCAGCATTTGAAAAAATTCACAAGCGATTGGGTGGTTTGAGGCTGCAACAAGCCATGGAGGCGATTGATCAAAAAGATTATGGGCTTGCTGCTGGTATAGCTTTGACCTATTATGACAAATCATACACAAAATTACTAGAGAATAATAAAACGGAGTATGTTTATAAACTTAATTTTGAGCAAGCGAATTTTACTCAAATAGCCAAAGAGCTCATTACATTTAAAAAGAAAATGAAATAAGAATGATAAAAAGTGAAGAAATAAAATTGACCCAATACAGTCATGGTGCAGGATGTGGATGTAAAATAAGCCCAAAAGTGCTTGATCAGATTTTGAAAACCGCACAAGAAAAAATGCCTTTCCCAAATTTGCTAGTAGGAAATGATGAACGGGATGATGCCGCCGTTATGGATATAGGAGATGGGAAATCCATCGTCAGTACTACTGATTTTTTTATGCCTATTGTAGATGACCCAGTTGATTTTGGAAAGATAGCAAGCATCAATGCTATTAGCGATATTTACGCGATGGGCGCAAAACCATTGATGGCTATTGCCATATTAGGTTGGCCAGTCGATAAGGTGCCTATCGAATATGCCAATATGGTGATCGAAGGAGGGCGTGCTGCATGTGCAGAAGCAGGGATACCATTGGCGGGTGGTCACAGTATCGATAGTCCAGAGCCCATTTTTGGTTTAGCGGTTACAGGTATTATGGATACCAAAAACCTAAAGAAGAATGGAGGTGCCAAAGAAGGCGACTTTCTGTATCTATCCAAAGGCTTAGGGGTAGGTATATTGTCTACTGCTCAAAAGAAAAAAATTAGATTACCGGAGCATGACCACATTGCTTCAGATAGTATGTTACAGCTCAATAAGATTGGTGCAGCCTTAGCCGTACATGATTATGTGCATGCGATGACGGACGTTACAGGCTTTGGATTATTGGGACATTTATCTGAAATGTGTGAAGCGAGTCACTTATCGGCAGAGGTAATCTTTGATCAAGTTCCCCTATTGAATAAGGAGGCATTGGACTTTTACTTAAGTAAAGGAAGCGTTCCTGGAGGGACCAACAGAAACTGGGCAAGCTATGGCCATAAGATTGCGCCCATTTCTAATTATCAAAAACATATTTTGGCAGATCCGCAAACAAGCGGTGGCTTATTAGTAGCCATCTCTGCTAACAAGAAGGATGAATTTGAAACTTTCATTCAGGATTCAGATTTCATTGCACATCCAATCGGTCAAATGAAAAATAAAAACGAATTCAACGTTTACGTAAAATAGAGTATGCTTAGGTACGTATTCAAAAGATTGTTGTCTGGTGTTGCAGTCATTATTACTATTGTGATATTGATTACAACAATTATTTTTTTAGCACCCGTTGACCCTGCGCAACTCACATTCGGGCAGCGGGCAGAGACAGGTGCGGTAGCAGCCAAGAGAACAGTTCTCGGTTTGGACAAACCCTTGTATGTACAGTTGTATTATTATTTGCGTGACATTTCTCCAGTAAATATTATTGCTCCTGAAACAGCAAAAAAACGACGCTATAGTTTTACGAGTATATTGCCATTGGGTAATAGAAATCTTATTATCAAAAAACCGTATCTGCGTGAAAGCTACCAAACGGGTCGTAGTGTTTCTGCTATACTTTCTGAAGCTATTCCTAAGACGATTCTATTAGCCACGTTTTCGATAATACTAGCAAGCATCTTAGGCATTTTTCTAGGTGTAGTATCTGCGGTATATAAAAATGGATCGGCAGATAATATCGCTGTGGTTTGTTCTGTCATTGGTTATTCGCTTCCGAGTTATGTGACGGCTATTATTTTAGCCCTCATTTTTGGCTATTATTTGGGCGATTGGACGGGACTCAATATACAAGGTAGCATTGTAGAACTCGATGACTTTGGCGACCCGATATATGTGTTCAAAAATCTGATTCTGCCAGGCATTGCTTTAGGAATAAGACCAGTGGCGATTATCACTTTACTTACTCGTTCTTCTATGTTGGATGTACTCAATATGGATTTTATGCGAACAGGGAAAGCCAAAGGATTACAACGGAAAAAATTGATTTTCAAACACGGTTTACGCAATGCGATGAATCCCGTAGCCACAGCGATTACAGGTTGGTTTGCAGCCTTATTAGCTGGTGCTTTTTTTGTAGAGAACGTTTTTAATTTCAAAGGGCTAGGAGAGGTAACCGTAACAGCCTTGATCAATTTTGACATTCCTGTTGTTATGGGTGCCGTTATTTTTACAGCGATTACATTTGTATTGATAAATGTTTTGGTAGATCTCCTGTATGCTCTTTTAGATCCTCGTACTGTACTAAATTAAAAATTACATTATGTGTTTTTGGAGCTATCCCGATTTACAACGGGACCTGGCTATCCGAGACTCCGGTTCCCTCCGGTCCTTCACCTGTCTATCGACGAGGTTCGGACTGCGACTTCCAGGGCAAGAATATGATAATCTACTTAAGAAATAAGAATTATAATAGAGGATATCTTTTCTTTGATAGTTATTTCTTTTTGCCCTTACAGACGCATCTCTACTATCCATTAGCCTTTCGCTCTCCGAGCGACGAGCTCCGGGCGCTGCACTACTACGCGATAGTGCGAAGCGGTTCAGCTATAGCCCTAGAGGACAATAGAGACGCAATGCTTTGCGTCTTCGCAATGTTTTGCGTTTTCGCATTGCTATGCGTCTGCGCGTTAGCCCATACCATATAACGGACGACTCGACCACAGCTTGACTAGAGATGCAATACCTTGCGTCTACTAAGTCATACGCGTGGCTAGACCCAAAATATCTTCAACGACATAAAATAAAAAAGCACACGACTATGACACCGTGTGCTATCTCTTTAGTATATATGTTTAGAAGCTTCTCTTTATTTAGAATTTGTATCCTATAGAAGCCACTATTCGATTTCTGTTTTGTGCGAATTGTATACTTTGTCCAAAGACATTTAGAGATTCGCCTAGTCTGCCGTCATTCAATTCATATCTAACATCAAAAGTGATTTTCTTTATATCAAATCCTCCTCCAATTTGGAACCCAAGGTTTAACTTATCTGAAAATTCTTCAGTACGAATCTCATCCGTGAGATCTGTGATGCTTTCCAATTGATAATGGGCAACTGGACCACCTTGGATACGAAGAGGGCCAAGCTTTATACCTGCCAATATGGGCAAATCAAGCGCCCGATACCTCTGATTGATAATGGTTTGCCCTAGACCTCCTTGATCAAATGTATAATCTACATTGTCAGAATTAAATATCAATTCAGGTTGTATATGGATTGGACCAAGCTTGGCTCTGAGAAAAACACCCGCATGAAAACCATATTGTGCCTCGCTTACTGCAAGAGAAAATTCTTGAAAATCCCCTTCTAAAATTTCATCATTGACATCAAAAGTATTTATGCCAGCTTTAATCCCAAAATCAACTTGAGAATAGGCGATATTACCGATCAAAAGAATGGCGAAAACTAAGATTAAATTTTTCATATGGCTTTAATTTATGGTATTTAATGCTCTCCTAACGTTTCTAAGCTAGTCCATATTTTTAAGTTATAGTAGCTTATACGCTAGATTAACTTTACTTTAAGGGCTATTCTTACTTTTTTAAATATTAATTAAGAAATGATGATTACTTTTGCGCATCTAATAAAGTTAAGCACCAATGCCTATACATAATGCTGATTATTCAGCCAGTTTTCCAAGTGTCAATAAGTGCCCCCCATCTAAAATACCTGAGTATGCATTTATAGGACGAAGTAACGTTGGCAAATCTTCTCTTATAAACATGCTTTGCGACCGAAAAAAACTAGCACTTACCTCTGGAAAGCCTGGCAAAACGCAGATGATCAACTATTTTATCATCAACAAAGAATGGTATCTAGTCGATCTGCCAGGGTATGGATACGCTAAAATATCAAAAGTTAAGCGAGAGAAATTTCGCAAAATGATTGAGGGCTACCTACAACGTAGAACTACCTTGCAATGTACTTTTTTGCTTATTGATAGCAACATCAAACCTCAAAAAATTGATATAGAGTTTATCAATTGGCTTGGGGAGAGTCGTGTACCTTTTGTCATCGTATACACTAAGACGGACAAGTCAAAACCAGATGAAATAGAAGAAAACATTAAGGCATTTCAGAATGCTTTATTAGAGACCTGGCATGAGCTGCCGCAGCAGTTTTCTACTTCTGCTAATAAGCGACTCGGTAAGGATGAAATAGTTGCTTATATTGAGGATATAAATAAAAAGTTTGCTGAATGGAAGCAAAATTAGGACTCAAGTCAAGGAAAGATAGGCGTAAAGAAAGATATCACAAATACCCCCCTGTATTTGAAGATGTACAGGATTGGCCTATATATAAGGTGAGTGAGCTCAGAGATTCTTTTATACTACACCTCAATAAAATTGTTTTTGACCGTTTGACTTCTGTTCATAAAGGGAAACTTTACGACTTATTGGCCAAAACTATTTTTGATGAAAGGATACGAATAAAAGAAGAACCGTGGAAAGTAGATCCTCCCAATGAAAAGGCCATTTGGGATAAACTACAAAAGAAACTAGTTGCGGCAAGAGATAATGGAAACGAAGAGGAACAACTCGCTGGATATCATAGTATACTGAATCAAATCATAGAAAGTTATTCTGAAGAGATCGTTAGTACTTTCAAATTGAAGACTTTTCATTTTGCGAGACGTTTTCTTACTTTCTTTTTTAATCAGTTATTGAATACTGGAGCGGCAATTCGAAATTTTAGAAGGAGCGTTTATAAGAATGGAATGAGTATTCATGAGAGGCTCAATTGCCAAGGAGCAGTAGATGAAGTTCGTGAATTGATGAGAAAAGGTACCGTCGTAGCTGTTCCGACACACTTTAGCAACTTAGATTCTATATTAATTGGGTACGCAATGGATGCAGTGGTGGGTCTTCCAGCTTTCTCCTATGGAGCTGGATTGAATCTCTATAATGCAGGCTATGCCGCCTATTTTATGAATCGATTAGGTCCCTATAGAGTGGATCGAAGAAAAAAAAATAAGGTTTATCTAGAAACTCTTAAAGGAGTGAGCAGGCTTTCTATAGAGTGGGGGGTAAACAATTTGTTTTTTCCAGGAGGGACAAGGTCGAGATCTGGTGCCTTAGAAAACAAACTGAAAATGGGATTGCTGGGGACGACCATTGAAGCGCAGCGTTCTCTTTTGCAAAAAAGTAAAAACAGTAAAGTATTTATCGTTCCTGTGATACTGGGGTACAATTTCGTTTTGGAAGCGCAGTTTTTGATAGAAGAGCATTTACGCAGAGAAGGTAAAGAGCTTTACGTACGAAAAAATGACCAATCCTATTCCATAAAAAAAGTAGCAAAATTTTTGTGGAGACTTTTCACCAGAAAGTCTGACATTACACTTTCATTCGGTAAACCAATGGATGTACTTGGAAATTTTGTAGACGCAGAAGGGCAAAGTCTTGACAGACATGGAAATATCATTGATATCAAAGATTACTTTAAAAGTGATGGAGTAGTGGTAGAAAATCTCCAACGAGAACAGCAGTATACTAAGATACTAGCCGATAGAATTGTAGAAAGATACCATAAAGACAACATAGTATTGAGTAGCCATTTAGTTGCTTTTGCAGGATTTCACCTTTTAAAGAAAGAGCATCCAAATCTTGATCTCTTTGCCTTACTACGTATGCCTCCAGAAGATTATAGTTTCAAGACGGATCGGATGTTAGAGATATTAGGAAACTTACGTACCCGTTTGATGGAGTTAGAATCCCTTGGAAAAGTCCAGTTGTCTTCACAAATTTTCTTAGAATCTGACGAATTATTGAGAGACGGTATAGATAAATTAGGTTCTTTTCACGCTATGCAGCCATTGATGATTGATAGAGACTATCAATTAATCGTTAGCCAAAATTTTAAAATCTTGTATTTCTATCATAATAGATTGACAGGATATGGTTTAGAAAAGTATATTTAAAGAGTGCTACTCCTCTTCTGATTTCTTTGTTGAATTAAATAATATTTCTGCACCCGTACCTACTCCAATAATGGTTCGCATAGCATCCTCCGCCTTTACATCTATAAACTCTAACTGATCGCTGGTTAAATGAAAAATATACCCATTCGTAGGATTAGGTGCTGTAGGAACAAAGATGGTATAGTATCCATTGTCGTGTTCATGTGTGACAAAACCAGTCATTTTTGTTTGCATAACGTCCGCAATGACAACTTGAGAGAAACTTCTATTTTTATTGCTTAGCAATTGCTGTACCGTTTCTTTTATCATGTTGTAAAATGGAAGCTTCGCTAGACTGCGCTGTTCAAAATAAGCATAGATTTGTTTACCAGATCGAGTCCGTACAAATAAGCCAACAAAAAAGCATGCTCCCACAATTATAAGAAAGGCAATCCCTTGAAGAAGATAGTCATTATTAAGCCCCTCTATTTTAATCAAATTTGCGATTGGCTTAATAACTTGTGTAGCTAGATCAAAAATAAACTTAACTAATAGATAGAAAAGACCAATTGGAAGTACAACCAATACACCCCCTAATAAAGTTGTCAGTAAAAATTGATTTATATTTTTCAACATAGTTGTAAAAAAGATTTAATATTGCCAGTCTTCAATGTACCTAACAAATATTTTTGCAGTGTTTATAGCATCACTTATTGCTCTATGTGGTATGCCTTCAAACTCAAATTCTTCACGACCTATGGCCCATTTTAGGCCTATTTCCTTTTTCAATCGATTGATACGCTGATATTGTTTTTTCATGTCAATATGAGGATCAATCCAATCTGTATCTAGGTTATGTAGCTGCCCATTTTCGAAGAGCATTCTTTTGTCAAATTTTCCCCATGAACAAAGCAGATAATCTTCTTCCAAATTTATCCAATGCTTAAAATCATAGATGACATCATCATAGTTTTCCGCCTTATCTATTTGAGATTGTGTGATACTCGTCAGCTCCTTGCAATACATGGAAAGGTAAGGAGCTAGTTTAGGTTTTACGAATCGACTAAATTCTTTTTCAATCTCACCATATGGATTTATAAGCACTGCGCCAATCTCAATAATTTCCTGCATATCCGTGGGTGCGTGCCCATTCCAGCACGTAGCCTCTAAATCGTATACTATATAGTTCACTTGTCCCTTTTCTTATCTATGTAACGTAAAAATAGTCAATTAGATTTGGTTTATGTTCACTTTGCAAACAACTATAATTCCAAAAAAAGAATACGGAATTAAACTGTTATGTGTTTTATTCTACTGCTAAATAATAATATCGTATTCTGGCTATCCCAAATGAATTTCTACTTACATTTGGACATGAAATCCATCCTTGCATTGATACAGCTTGAATTCAAAATGGAAATGCGTAGAAAGTACGCAATAGGGGGTGCTTTGCTTTATGTTTTATCAACTGTCTTTGTCATTTATACTTCGCTACAAAGTGCCGAAAATCTGCCATGGAATGCCTTGTTTTGGTTGGTTGCTTTGTTTATAGCGGTGAACGCGATTGCTAAAAGTTTTGCCATTGAGCAAGATGGGACTCAGCTATATTTATATCAATTAGCAAGTGGTATCCACATTATTTTGGCCAAGATGATATATAATGTACTATTGGTTTTGGTGCTTTTACTCCTGTCGATGGGAGCTTTTTTGCTTTTTCTTGCGATTCCTATTCAGCACCTTGGTCTTTTCGTTGGGACTGTTGCTTTAGGTAGCCTAGGATTAGGGATTGTACTCACTTTTATTTCTGCGATTGCGAATAAAACAGATAATAGTGCAGTGTTTACGGCCATATTAAGTTTCCCCATTTTGCTACCTACCTTATTGAGTTTAATTAAATTAACACACGCCAGCTTTTCCATTGAAAGTATTCCCATTTCTCAGGATATTGTCATATTACTTGCTATAGATACCATCCTGATAGGACTGATTTTAATATTGTTTCCAATAGTATGGAAAGACTAATTTTTTCCGTTATTTAGAGGGTAGAATCTCAAAATTATGAAAAAGAACTGGTGGAAATTTCTTGCTGCGGGCTTAGTGCTTTACTCTGTCGTTGCAGGTATGTTGCGCCCGCTCAATCCAGGGATATTAAATGTAGATCCATTTTCGTTAGAAGCTGGCCAATCCTATGATTTAAATATCTCTGCCTACAATACGGATTTCGCTGTGGGGGATGTTATCCAATCATTCATTAAGATTAATGACACCTTCGGAATTCAAAGTCAGCATGTTAAGATTATTGCTCCAAATGAGTTGATAGCTACTTTTGCCATCCCTCAAAAATTACCCAATATAGTCCAAAGAGATGCATACTCCATTATTCTATCTAAGGACAAACTTGGTACTTTTATAAGACCTAGAGCAGTCTCCATTGTACAAAAAGAAATTGATATTGCAGGAGCGATTGCTGCCTGGCCAGACAACTCTTTTGGTAACTTTAAAATGGGGGAGAGAGCTAACTTTCCTTTTAGATCTATACTTTATGAATCTTTGAGAAATCTATTTTACCATGTACCTATGTGGTTTGGTATGACCTTTTTGCTTATGGGGAGCTTAGTGTCATCTGTACTATATCTAATAAATAAGGATATCAAGAAGGACATAATTGCAGCATCTATGATAAAGATAGCTGTTCTTTATGGCATACTAGGATGTGCCACTGGAGCGATATGGGCAAGAGGTACTTGGGGGACCTGGTGGACCTTTGAAGAGATAAAACTAAATGTCAGCGCTGCAACACTCTTAATTTACTTGGCTTATTTCCTATTACGAGCAGCTATTGATGACGAGATACTGAGAGCTAAAATTAGCTCAGTGTACAGTATCATTGGCTTTGTTGCAGCTGTTTTCTTACTCTTTGTGCTGCCAAGAATGGTAGAGTCAAGTCTTCATCCCGGTAATGGCGGGAATCCAGGTTTTGGAGGAGAAGATTTGGACCATACTTTAAGGACTGTTTTCTATCCTGCAGTTATAGGTTGGACACTGCTGGGTTTTTGGCTTGCGCAGCTGACTTATAGGGTCGAATTTTTACATGATTATTTTCTTGAAAAATATGATTAATACTATAACTAAATTGTACCTTCACGGGCATATATTAATACCCCATTCCTATATGGTATGAAAG
>CAYZUW010000074.1:0-14203 GCA_964481325.1 uncultured Saprospiraceae bacterium | reverse complement strand
CTTATCGTCTCTACTTAAATCAAAAATCATAGCAAATGTTTTAAAGTGTTTTAAAATTAGTTCTTAATAAATGCTCTTTGTTTTATACCGCCAAATTTTCAAGCGGTACTTATATTATGTGTGTATTCTAAAATTCAACGTCCTTCTTTTCCTCAAAGAAATCAATAGCTGGTTTAAGTATATTTCTTTTAAACCAATTATCATTTTCTAAAGAATCTTTTGACCCCTCCTCTTCCTGGACTTCTATATTGTTTTCCTCTATTTCTTCTGGTTTTTCTTCTACAATCACTTCCCGTTTTTCTTCTAAAGCAATTTCAAGTGAAGCACTTTTTTTTTCTTCCATTTCGATTCCATTAATCAATAATCCAATGGATGTGGCATAGGCCGGATGATACAAATTTTCTTTATAGCCAGAAGCTAATTTGTCAATTGGATGTCCGATTCTAGTACTCAAACCTGTACAGATTTCAATGGTCTTTTTTATATCTGATAATACTGAAGTGCCACCTGTCAGTACAATACCTGCAATGAGCTGTCTTTCGAATCCAGATTTTTCAATCTTCATCATCACAAAATCAAACAACTCTTCCACTCTTGCTTGAATAATTCTGGATAGCGTCTTTTGAGAAATTTCTTTCGCATCTCTACCTTTTATACCCGGTATAGTAATAACTGTATTGCTCTCCACCATACTTGGCATTGAAGAACCATATTTTATTTTCAATTTTTCTGCTACATCCGGCATTACACAACAGCCGCGCTTAATATCTTCAGTGATAGCATTGCCTCCTAAGGCAATCGTAGCGACGTATCTCATAATCCCATCTTTGTAGATTGCGATATCCGTAGTCGCTCCACCCATATCGATGAGTGCTACGCCGGCTTCTTTTTCATCTTCACTCAATACAGCATCTGCTGAGGCAAAAGAATTTAATCGCATATTTTCCATAAGCAAGCTAGACTTTTCAATGCATCTTTCTATACTATGCATAGCTGTCACCTTCGTAGTGATAATATTGAAATTTGCATCTATTCTCCTACCAGCCATACCGATAGGATCGATTATACCATACTCACTATCAATAATAAATTCCTGTGGGATAACATCGAGAATTTTTGTACCTGGATCCAGAACAACTTTATGCATATCTGCAATTAATTTGTCGATATCTTCTTTGGATACTTCAATATCAAGATCGTCTCTAGTAAGTATACCTCTTTTTAAAACATTATTAATATACTGGTTTGAGATACCAACATACACAGACGTAATGCTTTGATCAATACGGGATTCAAGATTTTCAATTATCCCTTTAATAGTTCTTGATACTTTGTCTGCGTTGCTAATAATTCCTCTGAGTACACCAACTGATTTCACGCTAGACTCTGCGAGAATATTTACCATTCCATATTCATCCTTAATTCCTGCAAGTCCGCTTATTTTAGAAGTGCCAATATCAATAGAGACAACGATGTTCTTAGGGGTGTTTCGATAGTTTTTCTGCTGCATAGTGAAAATGTTATTATAGTGTTGTTATAGTGTTTTCTAATTGTATAGCTTATTTGCAAACGACCTGTTTATCGTACCTCAAATCTATCTTGCTGTATCGCCTCCATCCCTTGTATGCTATTCCGTTATTATAGAAGGCAACCAAGTTCTCTAGTTTATCTTCCATGTCATCAAACGATCCAAAAAGTATTTCTTGTTTTCCGATTTTTGGTATCAACTCTACCTCTTGATTTTCATTGATAAATATTTGATCAATTTGAGCTGTTAAAAATGGGTCTTGTCTCATCTTTAATCCTAAAGAATAAATATCATATAGGATTCCTTTTTTTTCTTCAAATGCTCTATCATGATATTGAGGTATTTTACCATGTGCAACTATGACTCTAGGCGTAAAATTGCTAGAAATAGGTAATCGTATTCCGTTCTCGTCTAAATAATAATCGCTCCCGAATTCATCCACAATTCTGATAATCGCTTTTCTAGGTATTACATTTATGTTTACTTCATTTTGAGCACACACATGCACATTAGCATCTTTTATATGGGGAACATTTTTCAACAAATTTTCTACAGACAGTACGTCAATTTCATTGATCGGAAGACCAACAAGATCAAATCCATAAGTACGTTCTATAATGTCTTTAATATCCTTTTGAACAAGCATACTTTTCTTCTCTCCTAAGGTATCAATGTTGATATTTAGAACAGTGGATGTGTTATTTCTAACAAAATTAGCAGCAGATACTAATAGTACCATTATCGCAAGAGCGCCGAGAATTAAAGCTATTTGCTTTACTCTTTTATTTGCATCATTATTTATTTTGCTTCTACTCACTTACTGATTATTATTTTTTTTATGTGCTTCACTTCGGTATCAATGTCTCCAGCTCCAAGCGTCATTAATACCTCTGTTTTTTTATTCATTAAGAATTTTATCAATTCTTGTTTCTTTACTATTTTTTTATTTTTTGATTTCATTAAATCAAAAATTGACTTACTGCTCACTCCTTTCATTGGCTTTTCACGTGCTGGATAAATCGGAAGCAAGATTGTTTCGTCTAATTTATCCAAAGCTTTTGCAAAGCCTTTCTTGAAATCTTTTGTCCGAGAAAAAAGATGTGGCTGAAAAATACCAGTCAATTTTTTTTCTGGATAAAGCATTCTAGCTGCAGAAATAGCAGCGTTTAATTCTGTTGGGTGATGCGCATAGTCATCAATATATACCTTCTTAGAATTTCTTACAATAAATTCAAATCTTCTCTTCACTCCTTTGAATGAAACTAAACCTTTTCTTATATCTGCTTCTTTGACTTTCAAAAGTCTAGCGAGCGAGATAGCTGCTACTGCATTTTCTACGTTATACTGACCCGGTAATGAAAATTTTAAATTTGCCCAAGTCTTCTTTCCAAAACAATAGTCAAAATAAAAGTATCCTTTTTTCACTTTCATGTTTCTGGCACAAATCTCTCCTTCTTCTACACCATAGCTCTTTTTAACAACCCCATTGGGTTTTCGCAATGACAATCCTTCTTTCAAAAACAGATGCCCTCCTTTCCGAATTTTTTTGGCAAATGCTCCAAATCCAGAACGTACCATATTCGCCCCATCAAGGTAAACATCCAAGTGATCCGCATCCATCGAAGTAATCACAGCTGCAAATGGATCTAAGTGTAAAAAGCTACGATCATACTCATCGGCTTCCACTACCATTACTTTACTTTTACCAGAAACAAAATTAGATTTAAAGTTTCCTGCTATCCCTCCTAAAAAAGCACTGCAGTCAACTCCACCAACTTTCAACAAGTGCGTAAGTATAGCACTAGTTGTAGTCTTGCCATGTGTCCCTGCTATTGCAAAGCATTTTCCTTCTTTGGTGATCCATCCGAGCACTTCAGCTCGTTTCTTTATAGGGATCCCCGATTTCAATAAATATTTCTTCTCGATATTATCATCCGGAATAGCCGGAGTATAAACAATCAAATCAATATGATCTGGAATCAAATTCACATCTTCTTTGTAGTGAATTTTTATTCCTAATTTTTCAAGAGAGATGGTGAGTTTGGTTTTTGTTTTATCATAACCAAAAATCTCTATTCCCTTGGAATGCAGGTATTTTGCAATAGCGCTCATACCTATGCCTCCTATTCCTAAAAAATATACTCTTTTCAATTGGCCGATCTTCACTTTTCAATATTTTGATCAGCAAGTAGCAAAACTTTTTTTGCTATTTTTTCCGCAGCATCTATAATGGCAAGTGATTTAATATTTCTTGCCAAAGCATCTTTTTGCTGCATATCATTTAATAGGTTCTTCACCACAGATAAAAGTGATTTTGAAATATCTTTATCTTTCACCAAAATCGCTGCCTCTTTTTTCACCAATGCATTTGCATTATATGTTTGATGATCTTCTGCTACATTAGGAGAAGGAACCAATATTACTGGTTTGCCAATCACCATTAATTCAGAAATTGTACCTGCTCCTGCTCTTGCAATAATCACATCGCACATGCTATATGCCAAATCCATTCTATCGATAAAAGCGGTCAATTTCACATTATCTAATTGCGCCGTTGCACAATTTTCATATTCTTCTTTGTATAAAGAACCACATTGCCACAAAATTTGCACCTCCTTATTTTCCTCAAAAAAAGCAGCATTTGCTTTTAAGGCACGATTCAAACTAGATGCTCCTAAACTCCCCCCAACCAAAAGTACAATAGGCTTTTTTGGATCGAATCCAAAGTGCTTCGCACCTTCTTCTTTTGAGAAATTCAAGTTTGTAATAGATGATCTTACTGGATTACCCGTAAAAACAATTTTCTCAGCCGGGAAGGTCTTTTCCATTTCCGGATACGCTACACAAATCAAATCCGCTTTCTTAGCCAACAATCTATTTGTCACACCAGCAAATGAATTTTGCTCTTGAATCAGCGTTGGAATATTTTTGTTGCTCGCTACATTTAATGTAGGCCCGCTGGCAAATCCTCCAACACCAACAACTACGTCTGGCTCAAATTTATTGATTAACCTTCTCGCTTTCCAAAGACTACAAATTAGTTTTATTGGAAATAAAATATTCCTCCATAGTTTTTTTCTGTGAAAACCACTTATCCACAATCCTTCAATGGGAAATCCCGCTTTCGGAACTTTTTCCATTTCAATTTTTCCTTCGGCACCAATAAATAAAATGTCAATGTTTTCATCAAGCTGTTTCAGCGCATTCGCTATCGAGATGGCAGGAAATATATGTCCGCCACTTCCTCCTCCACTTATTATTATTTTTTTCGCACTCAGCTCAATTAAATTTTATTCTTTTAAATCACTAATAGACTCTATATGTCTACTTACACTTAGGATAATACCTATCATCATACTTGCAAACAAGAAGGACGTACCTCCCATGCTCACCAATGGCATGGTTACTCCAGTTACTGGTACTACATGCACTGCGACTGCAATATTTACAAAGGCTTGAATGGTCAAGCATAAAGTAAACCCTACTGCCAACATAGCTCCAAATGCTTTTGCACTTTTAGTAACCAGTACTGTCGTTCTAATCATCAGCCATACAAACATCGCTATCATTATAAATGCTCCCACCAGTCCATACTCTTCCGTAATGATGGAATATATAAAATCTGCAAAGGGTGAAGGCAAAAAATTTCGCTGGGTACTATTCCCAGGTCCTACCCCAATCCACTCTCCACTAGCTATTGCAATCTTGGATTGTTGGACTTGATAACCTCCATCAGAGTTTGTAAAGTACTCCGTCAATCTAGACGTCCAAGTATCCACTCTTACAAACTCTGGAAAGAACTGTCCAGCTATAATGAGTAAGGAAAAAATCACCACCCCAAATAAAAGCAGAAGGCCTAAAAATTTCCAATGGACTCTACCTATAAACATCATTAGAAAACAAGTACTAAAAAGTATAATGGCTGTAGATAAATCAGCTGGGGCGATTAAACCACAGGTAATCAAAATTGGAACTATGATGGGTGTAAATGCACCAGCAAAATCATCTATATATTCCTGTTTAGAGCCTATCATGCTTGCCACATAAGTTACCAAAGATATCTTTGCAAAATCTGAAGTCTGAAATGTCAAATCAATAAATGGAACTGCTATCCATCTACGGGCATCATTGATGTCTGCACCTTGCCATAAAGTGTACATCAACATTGGAAATGTCAAGGCTAGACAAAATGGTGCCCATTTTTTATATTTTTCGTACGGAATCTTATACATCACATACATGACTATAAAGCTTATCGCTACAATCAATAAATGCTTAAAAAGAAAAAATTCCGTATTACCTCCCTTAACTCTGAAAGCCATGCTTCCCGTAGAGCTATAAATAGCAAGAAGAGAAACCAAGGCTAACACAATTGTGATTAACCATATAGCAGTATCTCCGCGTAATTCATTACTCAATGATCGACCTAAGGACATAATTTATTTTATTGCGTTATCTTATCTTCAAGGTGATGATGGTTAACGCTGCCAACATCAATCCTATAATCCAAAATCTAGTCACTATCTTCGGTTCTGGAATTCCTAACTTTTGATAGTGGTGATGAATGGGGCTCATTAAAAAAATTCGCTTTCCTTCACCGTATTTTTTTCGGGTATATTTAAAATAGGATACCTGCAGTATTACGGACAGGCTTTCTACTAAAAATATTCCGCACAAAATCGGTATCAACAATTCTTTTCTAATCAATATAGCCATAGTCGCTATTGCTCCCCCCAACATCAAACTTCCCGTATCGCCCATAAACACTTGTGCCGGATATGAATTGTACCACAAAAAACCAATACATCCTCCTATAAATGCCGCTGCATACACTATCATTTCTCCTGACTGGGGCTGATACAAAATATTCAAATAATTTGCCGAGATAACATTACCTGATAGGTAAGCCAAAATCCCAATAGCCGCACCAATAATAGCAGATGTGCCAGTGGCTAATCCATCGATTCCATCGGTAAGATTTGCTCCGTTTGACACCCCCGTTATGATCAAGACAACGATAGGTATAAACACCACCCAAGCATATCTCACAGCTTCATCCGCATCTAAAAACCATAATAGCCTACTATAATCCAATTCGTTTCCTTTTAAGAAAGGCACATTGGTAAGTGAACTATTCACTGTTGCATATTCAATTTTTTCCTTCACATTAGAAGGATTATTAGCTCTATACGTATTTACTATTTCATATCCTCTCGATTCTGCTTCACTTTTTCCCATCACAAAGGAAATATCGTTATGAAATAACATGACTAATCCTACAAAAATACCTACGACAACCTGTCCTAAGATTTTGAATTTGCCATGCAATCCTTTCTTGTCTTTTTTAAAGACTTTGATGTAGTCATCTGCAAATCCAATACAGCCTAAAAAAACAGTTGCCACAATCATCGTCGTGATGTATATGTTCAACACTTTGGCAAAAAGTAGCGTCGGAACAACAATAGCTAAGAGTATTATTATTCCACCCATGGTTGGAGTTCCCGACTTTTCGAGTTGTCCTGCTAATCCTAAGTCTCTTACCGTTTCTCCAACTTGTAACTTTCTTAGTTTATTGATTATCCCCTTTCCAAATTGGATAGATATAATCAAAGATAGTATGAAAGATAGACCAGCCCTGATGCTTAAAAACTTATACAAATTTTCGCCTCCGAAATCAAAATGGGTAGCTAGATATTCGAATAAGTAATAAAGCATTTATAGGTTGTCCGTTATTTTAAGTTTTAAAAGTCAGCCGAAACCAAGAACAAAGTTCTCGGTTCGACTGTCCAATCTGAGAATGATAATAGTCCCTCCACTACTATTCATCTTTATTGGTTTTACAAAACCAGTAATTTCTGGTTTTACCAAATTATATTTTCAATTCTTCTTTTAGAATCTCTTTATCGTCAAAAGGAATTTTCACTCCATTAATTTCTTGATACTTTTCATGCCCTTTTCCAGCTACTAATATGATGTCTCCGTTTGTTGCCAGTCTACATGCTGTTTTTATCGCTTGCTTTCTGTCTTCAATAATTAATACAGCATGCTTATCCTCTTCTTCTAATCCTGACTCCATTTCTTTTAAGATGTCGTCTGGATTTTCAGTTCTAGGATTATCAGATGTTAGAATAAGTTGATTGCTTAAACTAGATCCAATCCTAGCCATTTTCGGTCGCTTTGTCCTATCTCTATCTCCTCCACATCCAACAACCGTAATTATTTTGGCCGTTTTATTTTTTGTTTCAACTATTGTTTCGAGTACCTTCCTTAAGGCATCCGGTGTATGCGCATAATCTACAAGAGCTGTTATACTCCTCTTTTTATCGTATACATGTTCAAATCTTCCTTCAGCTGGTTTCAACATACTTATTTGTGTAAGTAACTCAAATTCTTCTATGTCGAACAAATCACCTGACGCATATACTGCTAGTAAATTCTCTGCATTAAAGCGACCAACTATTCTACTATGTACTTCACTTGAATTAATCTTCAACATAGTGCCGATTAAGTCTTGCTCCAATATCTTTCCTTTGTAGTCAGCCATGGTTTGCAAAGCATAAGTAATAACTTTTGCTTTGGTATTTTGAACCATTACCGATCCTCTCTTATCGTCCATATTGACGATAGCAAAGGCAGATTTTTTCAAATTGTCAAAGAGTCTTTTCTTCGTAGCAATATATGTTTTCATATCTCCATGGTAATTCAAATGATCATGTGAGATATTTGTAAAAATCGCGATGTCAAAATCTAAACCTGCTATTCTTTCTTGATCAATCGCATGCGAACTGACCTCCATGAAAGCGTAGCTACATCCCGCTTTAACCATTTCTGCTAAGAGCATATTCAACTCCACAGGGTTCGGTGTAGTGTGTGTTGAGACAAACTCTTTGTCTACGACCACATTTCTTATGGTAGATAATAGACCCGTTTTGAATCCTAAACCATCGAACATTTGTTTTAATAAGCTTACTATTGTTGACTTACCATTTGTCCCTGTTACACCTGTTAATTTGATTTTCCTCGAAGGATTATCAAAAAAATTACCTGCTATAATTGCCAACGCCTTTGCGCTGTCTTTTACTTGTACTTGAATGAGATCTGTAGAATCATTTTCAAACCAATCTTCTACAACTATCACTTTTGTTCCACGCTCAATCACTTGACTGAGGTATTGATGCCCATCTGCTTGTCTACCTTTTATAGCGACAAACAAACTTTCTTTATTTGCTTTTCGCGAATCAAAGACGATGTTATCTACATCTCTCCGAATCGGCATCTCTTGTTTGAGTACTTCTACTCCATGCAATAAATCACTGACATTTGATATACGCGTCTGCATAACTATCCTAGTGTCAGATGTATAGTCTGTCCACTAATTCGAGTACCTGGACTTATCGACTGTTTGGTAACTTTACCTTTACCCTTAAACTTCACTACTACACCTTCATTTTCAAGAACATATAGTGCATCTCTTACACCCATACCTACCACATTTGGAATAAGGTTTTCTCCTCGTGGTCTATCTATCAAATGAACAGAATCTTTCCGCACTATAGAAATTGTCATTTCAGGGTTATTTGACCTATTGACATATGGGATATCTAATGCTTTCAACACTACTTCCATATCTTCTAGGTTACCTGCAAAATTTTCAGGCAAGTCTTTTCCTTCTAATTTTGGTTTTCTATAATTATTCAATGCTCTATGCAACTCGGGCTTTAAGTAAAAAATATTGTCTATTATTTTTCTAAAAACAGGTCCAGCAACGTCTGCACCATAATTGCCATTTACTTTAGGGTCGGTGATAACTACTATACAAGAGTATCTTGGCTGATCCGAAGGAAAGTATCCCACAAAAGAAGATCGATGTCCAACCTTTTTTTGTGCGTTCTTTCTTTGACCTTTATAATTTATTTGTGACGTTCCCGTTTTTCCAGAGAAGGAATACTTAGTGTTTTTCAATTTTCTGGCCGTTCCCGTTTTCACAACTTCCTCCAATAAGAGTTTTGCTTTTTTGATTGTATTACTAGAAGCGATTTGCTCATTTAATACTTGAGGTGGTATATGCTTTATGCAACCATCTTTATCTAAAACATCAGAGACTAGGTATGGCTTCATATATTTTCCGTCATTCGCTACGGCGTTATAAAATGCCAGTATTTGTAATGGTGTCATTTGCATTTCATATCCAATAGACATCCAAGGCAAAGTCAAACCTGACCATTCTTTGTCATCTTTTATTGGATCCTTGATGAAAGGCATTGGTTCACCAATTATTTCTATTCCAGTAGGATAAGTAATATTGAACTGTTCCAATCTTCTCATAAGTTGCTTCGCTCTAATATTGCCTTTGTTATCTGTGCCTTGATAAACTTTGTGGTTAATGAAGCAATTCCTACATTAGAAGACATTGCAAAAGCATTTAAAACAGTAGTACTATCCATTTCAAAACTTTTTGAAGAAGAATCTTCCATTTCTACATCATAAAAAGTCCTCCTACCTTTATAGATTGGAATATTATCATGAATGCCAATGTGGCCATCTTCTAATAGCGCCATATAAGGTGCTAACTTCAATACAGATCCAGGTTCGATTTTGGTTCCTATTCCATAATTGAAAGTTTCCCAATATCCATTTGGCGTTTTCTCTAAATTAGCGAGTGCTTTGATTTGCCCCGTTTTAACATCCATCAAGATCACCGTCCCACTTTGAGCGTCATGATACTTCAGCGCATTCATCAAGCCTTCTTCAGCGACGTCTTGTACACCAATGTCTAAAGTAGTTTTGATATGATTCCCGTCTTCTGGTTCGATTTCCGCTCTTTCATTAATTGGAATCCTAGTTTTCTCGCTGACCTTTAGCGTTAAGCGCTGCCCATTTTTTCCAGATAGAAATTTATCAAAAGCGCCTTCAATACCCACATCATTTGCTCCTTCTCTACTAACATATCCAATAGTTCTTTTGGCCAACAATTTGAAAGGCATATCTCGCTTGAGCACTCGTTCTACTATCAAACCTCCACGATGCCTACCCCGATTAAATATTGGAAATTGGCTAATCTGGTTCTTTTTTTCATAAGACACATTCTTGGCGATAGTAAAATATCGGGCTCCTTTTTCTCTTGCCTCAAGCAATCGTGCAAGTTGCCCTCCAGGAGTGTACTTATTGTTTACATACTTTGATAAGCAGTATGCAAGTGAATCTACATTTTCTTCAAAGACCTTTTTGGTTAGACCATTCACTTGTAAATCAAAGTGAATGTCATATTTATCGATCGAAGCGGCTAACAAACTGCCATCATCCGATAAGATGTTTCCTCTTAATGCGGGTACGCTTTCGTACTTCACATAATTATCTTTTGCTACGGATCTCCACTTTTCACCCTCCACGTAAGAAATCTTCACCGTTTTAGCAAAAAGAAAAATAGCTAGCAAAATAAATACCCCTAGAACCAGGTACATCCGAGTAAGGACTTCGTTTTTTATATTCATCCTTAGGTCCTATTTTACAACTATTCTATAAGGCCTACTCTTTGGTGGTGCTAATCCCAAACTCTGGACTTCACTTTCTATTCGAGTATGCTTTTTTTCATGCATTAAAGTTGACAAAACTTGCATATGCTCTCGCTTAAGCGTTTGCACCTCTTTTTCAACCTTTCTTATCGTTCTCGCTTGCTTTTCAGCATAATGCGAGTTACCGATATAGATTATACCTAACATCCCGATAAAAAAAATAAATGAGATATTCTCTATCAGTTTCGCAGTTCGAAACTGACGCCAAAAGAATACTTTATCCCAAAAATTCTTTTTCGCCATGCCATGGACATTTAAATAAATAAAAATAATTTGTGATGGGAATCACCACAGTTCTTTGGATCACCTTTCTTATGCGCGCAAGAAGCCGATTATGCTTAAACTTAAATCAAAGCTATAGGGAGCTTCGCTGGGATAGGGCCCAGATTTAAGCATTATTATATCTTCTCTGCAACTCTCAATTTTGCACTTCTCGCTCTAGAATTCTGCACTATCTCTTCTGCACTTGGCAAGATCGGTTTCTTAGTTATTATCTTGAAAGGTCTCGTTTGATTTCCGTAAAAATCTTTAGTGACCTCTCCATTACAGTTACCTGTTTTAAAAAAATTTTTCACCATTCTATCTTCTAGTGAATGGTATGAAATAATAGCTATCTTCCCACCTACCGCTAACACTTCCTGCGCTTGTTTCAAGAAGGACTCCAAGGTGCCCATCTCATCGTTCACTTCAATCCGAATGGCCTGAAACAATTGTGCTAAATATTTATTTCGACTACCTCTTATCAGCGGCTGTATACAGTGTAAAAATCCATTGATATCTGAAAATTTCTGCTGATTTCTTTCTGCTACAATATGAGCAGCCAAAGTTTTGGCGTTTCTCACTTCACCATATCTGCTAAATACGGATTGTAAATCCTGAGCACTATAACTATTCAATATATCTGAAGCGGTGATCTTTGAAGATTTATCCATGCGCATATCTAATTCCGATTGAAACCGAAAAGAAAACCCTCTCTCCGCGGTATCAAATTGATACGATGAAACGCCTAAATCTGCTAATACTCCATTCACTTGCTGATGACCATTGACGCGTAAAAAACGCTTTAGATGTTTAAAGTTTGCGTTGTTGAGAACAAAGCGTTCATCATCAATAGCATTTCTCAAACTATCCGTATCCTGATCAAAAGCGACTAGGTGACCTTTGTCTCCTAAGTGTTCTATTATTTTTCTAGAGTGCGAGCCGCCACCAAATGTAGCATCTACTACTACATCATCCGGTTGGATAGCCAAACCATCAACGCTTTCATTCAAAAGAACTGGAACGTGATAGGCACTCATATATCTAATACATCAAAATCATCATCAATATCCTTTAGAATATCAAGGTTGAATGTCTCATCATTCAAATCTGGAACTTTTACGAAGTTTTCTAAATAAAGCCCTTCATTCCAAACCTCTACCTTATTCTTATAGGCCAAGAGAACCACTTGCTTATCTATTCCTGCATACATCTTTTGTTGCTTGCTTATCAACAATCTGTCTGCAGAATCCAAGTCCAAAACCGCACTTCCTGCTAGCATAAATCTTTGCGCACGTATAGACGCTGGATTTAGACCACTCAACTTATTTAATTGTGCTGATATTCTATCCCAAACGTTTTTAGGATAGATATTAAGATGCTGCTCAAAACCACGATTTATCACAAACTTATTACGAAAATCTTCGTGAAACTGCGCCAACAATTTTCCTGGTATTCTTACTCGACCTTTCGAGTCTACCTTGCAGAAATATTCTCCTTGTAATGCAGGCATTTGTTGTAGTGCTTCTTAATAACAGCACTAAGATAGGACAAAATGTAAACTTATTGACACATTTCACCACAAAAAAACACAAATTAACACCATTTCCTCAAAAAAATTTACCTTTTACTCAATGCGCTCAAAAACTATAAATAATTTGCTTGCAATATAGCTATTGATATCATTTAAAGTATTACATATTACATTAAAAAATATACATTGTTGAAAACTATTTGGCTTGGAATTGAACATTCCCACCAGAGGCCTTTTTATGCAATATAACGAAAATTCTTAATATGAGAATTTTAAGCGAACTTTTGGACTTGTCCGTCTTTATTCAAAGCAGGTTTTACCTTAGTCATACGCATAGAGATTACGCCCTTGATGGCTTCCCCGACGATGCTTGTAGACATTTTGGATACGCCCTCTTCCCTATCTTTAAAGATGATAGGCACTTCTTTTAGCTTGAAGCCAAGCTTATGGGCATTATATTTCATTTCTATTTGGAAGGCATAGCCTACAAATTTGATATTATCTAGATCTATCGTTTCTAATACTTCTTTACTATAACACACAAAACCCGCTGTGGCGTCTTTTACGCTCATCCCCGTTATCATCCTTACATATATAGAGCCTCCATAGGAAAGCAAAAGCCTATACCAGTCCCAGTTTACCACGCCTCCCCCCTTGATATACCTGGATCCAATGGACATATCAGACCCATCTTGATGACAGGCACGGTATAAATCTAAAAGATTATTAGGATCATGCGAAAAGTCTGCATCCATCTCAAATATATAAGCATATTCTCTTTGGATAGCCCACTTAAAACCAGCGATATATGCCTTTCCGAGGCCTTCCTTTCCAGCCCTAGATAGCAGATGCACTTGCTCTGATTTATCTTTCTGTATTTGCCTTACGATATCACCCGTCCCATCTGGAGAACTATCATCCACGATCAGTATATGAAAGGCTTGAGGCAAGGCCAATACAACCTCTATGATTTGAGCCACATTCTCTTTCTCATTATAAGTCGGTATGATTACTAAGCTGTCTGACAATCTATTATCACTTTATATACAGTAATAACGCAATTTTTACCCATATAGATTACTTTTTGACCGCAAATTTGAGTTAACGATTAGTCAATCTTCAATAATCAATGTGCAATTTTCAATGATCAATGTGCAATTTCCAATGAAATGTTCAAAGTTTCACTTCATGATAGTAACCTGAATCACAAGCATTTATAATTCACACTTCATAATTTATAATTATTAAAAAGGGGCCATCCTAGCTGCAGCAAGTTTGCAGCAGTTCCTTCATTATCTAGGTCCACTGGAC
>CAYZUW010000073.1:0-14222 GCA_964481325.1 uncultured Saprospiraceae bacterium | reverse complement strand
CATTTTCTCAATCCACTGATGCTCAGGCATCACTGAATTTCAAAAAAGAAAAATCTCATCCAAAATAGTCCATTTTTTGAAATCCGCTAGTTTCCGGTGTGGACTCACTATTGAGTCCACTCCGAAAACTCACGAAACCATAAAATGTCTCTTTTGGCGATATTTTCCATTTTTCAACAAAGGGACAGGGTATTAATATTTGTTACTAATCATTAAATATAAAAAAGCCATAACCTCCTGGCTCACTTAGGATTATATTGTCTACTATTCCTTCTTTATTGAAGGCAGTAATCTCCTCTAAAATGGGTATCGAGCGTTCTCTTATGGTTTTGATTATTTTGGGATTATCCGCTCCATTAAAAAAAGTTAAAGAGGGATTCAAAAATAAATGCGGGCAAGCGAAGGGTACCATCATACTGATGTTATTCTCAAATTGATCTCCAAAACTCATCCAGCCTTTTTCGATAGATCCCATCTTGTGTTCAAAGCCAAGCGCCGTCCAAATTTTTGTAGCTAGTTCTATATCGATAAGCTCCAAACTCAAGCCAGCGAAATTTCCTAAAAGACATTTACTATCCGTTTTCGGGATGTCGACTGGGGAACCATTTTTCAACTCTACCCAAGTCCCACTAGGGTCTGCAAAATAAATGGAATCTTCCTTGCTAAGGACTTTTGTTAATTTCTCCAGTGCTATACGTTCTGCTTCCCAATTCTCTTTTATCAAACATAATCCTGGTCTAGTAGTAGGCTTAGGATCTATCAACAGTTTAAATTGTGAATCATAAGCGATGATAGACTCACCATATGGTAAAATAGTAAAACCTAAATCTGTAAAGTAACTTTTGGAATGATTTAAATTTGGGCTTGGCGTCTGATAAAATAATTGCATAATGTGCGTTTTATAATTATTGCGTAAAGTGATTATCTAAGCTTATTAATTAATTTTAGAATTTTTACTCCTTCATTTGTGCTCCGTTTTATGTTGACACCGCGTCCTCATCTGTAGGGTTATCAACTCTCAAACCCTAATTTAAAAAACATTTTTATGGGCCCACTCCCTTCGCAGCAAACTATAGCTTGCTGTATCCGTAAACTCGCCATTGTGAAAGTACCTTTCTTTGAAGTGTCCCTCTTTAGTAAATCCTGTTCTAGTCAATAAGTTTATAGATTTAGTATTTGCCGGATCTAGATTAGCTTCTACTGATTGTAGATTTAAGATTTCAAATCCATAATCTAACACTGCTCTAATTGCCTCTGTCATTATTCCTTTCCCAAAAAATTTAGGAAACATAGAATATCCAATTTCTGCTCTACGATGTTGTATCACAATTCTCCAAAAACCTAATTTCCCAATTAATTGATTTTCATCTTTCAATGTAATCGCCCATTCAATAGCCTTATTGTCGTATACATCTCTAGTCATTTTTTGGATATATTCTCTTGCTTTTTCTTCATTCTTCATATTATCACATCCCAAATACTTCATCACTTGATTATCTGTTCGCATGGCGAATAGGTTTTCTGAATCCTCCAAAACTAAATTTCTCAATACTAGCCGACTGGTTGATAAAATAGGGAAAGGAGTGAAATTCAAATTCAAATCGGGATATTTCGTTTTCATACTAGATTGTAAGATTATATGGAAACAAGTTATAAAGTATAGTAAAAATACATGCTTAAAGCACTGATTATCTATAAAAAATTACCATTTATTTCTTTAAAAAAGCTATATTTTAAGACAATAGTGTTAATTTGTCAGGTATCAAAACCTTAAACAATCAAAACAAAAACATTACCTGTACTTAACTTACTGTGCCTATTAGGAATTTTCCTATTGGCTGCGGTATATGTTCCAAGAAATACCCTTCTTTCTATCGACTCAAATACGCGTGCTATAGTCATAAGCATAGGTTTTATAGTATTTGCCATTAGCCAATTCTTTTCGCCTCCAAAAAAAATAACCTTTCATTCTGTAGATGCATGGTGGATAATATTGATCATCTATACAGGGCTGAGTACATTCTGGGCACTGAATGGTGGATATGCCATTTATGGAATGTTTATGACGATTTTATTTTATGGTTGTTATTCGGTCTATCAATATACCGAATTAAAATCAGAAGAAAATATCAACTATATATTCTGGGTAGCATTTTCGAGTTTTCTATTTCTTTTATTACTATTAGCAGGAACACTAATAAATTTTATTGCTGCTGACAATCTCAGTGGCATTGCTAAATCTAGATATGCAAATATCATTTTTCAAAATAGTAATGTAATAATTTCGATATTGTTATTATTAGCTCCGTATGTCGCTTTTACAGATAAAAAATTGCACAAAGCCTTTATCCCAGTTGTATTTATTGTTACTTCCATAGTAGTCTTTACAATTCAACCCATGAAAGCGGTTTTAGTACTATCTTTTATAGCACTTATCTATTTGTTATTTAATGCGAAGCTGAATCAAATAAACAAATATCTGATACTTGGATTCTCAATCGGTATACTAATTTTTGGTCTAGTTTATGCGCCTATAAACAAAATCGCTTTGGCTTGTAAGACTAAATATACGAAGGAGGTAGTAGATCAAAAAGAACGAATAAAATTGTGGAGTAACAGTATGGATCAAGCCAAAGCTTCTCCAATATTTGGCCACGGCAAGAATAATTGGGAATTAGAGATTGGAAAATATGGATATATAGATAAGGAATTAGGCATCCCCACAATCTATCCAAAATCTTTTAAGCATAGTTATAATGTAGTCAGTCAATTATTTTTGGAATTGGGCATCATCGGTATCATTGCTTTTCTTTATATAGCGATACTACCATGTTTTAGACTAATCAATGAACGGTCTATTCTTGCCAAACTAGAAGTAGCAGCTCTTGTAAGTGTTACCATATTTTTTCTGTTAGGGCTTTTTTATGGAGAACCACTCACCTATTTCAAAAGCTTGCAGGGTCCTAGTATAATGGCAATAATTGGATTGAGCATTATCAGTTCGAACAGTAACCAAAGTACTGTGCTTTTTACAATACCAAGTAAGATTCAAAGCCTAGTTTTATTACTAGGCGCTGTACTGAGTATTATCTACTTTAGCAGAATCAATCATGCCGAAAATTTACAAGCTCAAGCTATAACTGCTAACTTTAATCGGGACTATTTGACCTCTGAAAAATTAGCCACCAGTGCTTTAGCAATTATTCCAGAATCTAAGAGTTATCATATTTTATTTCAGTCATTATTACTGCAACAAAAAAATGAAGACGCGAATAGAATAATAGTTGAAGCATTTGTCAGAGATCCTTACGATCTAGCTATATTGTATTTGTATGGGGAGCAATTTTTAAAAGTAGAAGACTTTAAAAATGCTAGATTAATTAGCAATAAAATACAAAAAATAGCCCCTCAATATTTATATGGTAAAATACTCGAAGGAAAGTGTGACTTGCTTGAAAAACCAACAAGTGCTAACTATCAAAAACTTATACAAATAAAGAATGACCTCCATAATTTTAGTAATCCTGAGAGTCAAGAAGAATTTGTATCTCCACTTTTATACCCCGGTAATGTCTTAGTAGAAATCTCGAGATTTCTAAACGATCATAAATCAAAAGTATATAAACATATTCAATAGTAATCATCCAAAAATGGGGACAATGCAAAAAGCATTGTCCCCTTTTTTGGGTAAATATTCTTACGAATATCCTAATTAAAATTTACTCTGTAAACGCACCTGCTGGCACATCAAATTGACTCAAATCCATTCTAGTCTTAGAGTAAGAAAAGTTCGTATACTTTGTTTCTCTTGCCACTGCACCAAGCTTTCCATTTTCCCACTTCACACTTTTTGCTACACTTGGAAACTTAAGTCCATTGACATCTTCCCATTCAAATTGTAAGGCGCTGTATTTCTCTGAGTTTGCAGGATTAAAATACGTAACAGAATAATTTATAAAGTCAATGACATGTGTTTCTGCATCAGCATAAAGAACATATTGATCTCCAGGAGCATCTCCTACACCCGCCTTAAAACTAGTCTTAAGTACAGCATACTTCTTACCATTTACTGTCTTCTCTCCTAAGTCTTCATACACAACTCCAGGGTCAGCTAATACATACGGTAATGCTACAAAATAGAAAAATAAATTATTCATAAATCGAACAGACTGCCCAGGAAACGAATCTCTATGAGGCGAAACCCATACTTTGTCGCCATCATTTCCTAAAGTATATTTGCCCTTAACAGAATTGGTAGAACGTCTACTCTTCAGGTCTATAACATGCATATCAGCTCCTGGTCCTTCGCCTCTGGTGAATTTAAGTGTATTCATCGAATTCCATGTATCTAATCCACCGTGCGCATCCAAAATTTTCTTGAAAAGTGGAGGAAAGTTCATAGCCTTAGCCGGCTGAGAAGTAGCACTCGGTTGAGAAGTCGCTGCTGTCTTTGAGGCAACATCCTTTGCCATGTCCTTTGCCTTATCCGCTGCTGCGTTTGCTTTTGAGGCGGCTGTGTCTCCAGCTCCACATGACATCATCCCTAAAATGAATATTAGAGAGAAAAAATAAATTGCGTTTTTCATATTTTGTTTTGAATAGTTGATTAATAATAAACTACAAATCAGTTAAAAGATAGTTTTCACAAATGTATACATTATTCAAGACTATATTGGATATTCAATTCCTCCAATCTTTCAATCAATTTATTGTTGGCAACAATTTTATAAGTTCTGCTATACATTGGAAGCACTAGTCGCTCCTCCATGTCTGCTATTTCCAGTTTCAAGGCTTTTTTTCCTTTAAATTCGGAGATGATTTTTTTTATATCATCTACCATCTTTTGATCTAATTGATCTAGTCGCAACTTTAATTTGAGCTCATTGACTATAGTCTCTTCCACATCTGCTAAAAGGCTCGCGTCCTTAATATTGAAAGCCCATTGTTCAGCTCCTCTCCATCTTGGTTCGTAGACGCCCCGTATGTACAGACACTGCCCTATCTCCATCAAATGCTTGAATTTTTGATAGTCGTCTCGCCATAAAGAAACTTCAATGCTGGAAGTATAATCTTGGAGCGTAGCGAAAACTCTTCCATTTCCTCTACTATCTGTCCCATGGTTTGCGGCGGTCACGATGGCTACTACTTTAGCTGCTCCGTGTGGTCTAGCATGCGTAGCTTCCAAAGAGCAGGTAGTAAAATGCTCTGCAACCATTCGGTATTCATCCAGTGGATGCCCACTAATGTATATGCCTGCTACTTCTTTTTCTTCTGTCAATTTTTTAATCAGGGGCCAGGAAGTATATGGTGGTGGTGGTGGCTCTGGAATCATTATTTCAGCAGATGCCCCAAATAGAGAATTTGCAGTTTCGACAATCTGCTTTTGATATACGTTTCCATACTTCAACAAATGTTCAATATAGGTATCGTATTTATCAGAGGGAGTAAAGTAGTTACCCCTTTCGGTTTCAAATAGATCTAAGGCGCCTCCCTTCACCAAGCTTTCCATACATTTCTTGTTGATGGTACGAAGATTCAGTCTACGCATCATATCAAATACTGATTTGAAAGCCCCATCCTTTTCTCTATTCGCTACCAATTCTGTTACGGGACCTTCCCCAACCCCCTTCAGTGCTGAGAGTCCAAAACGAACATGACCTAGCTCATTCACTGTGAAGTTCATCTCACTCTCATTCACATCAGGACCAAGTACATTCAGCTTCATTCGCTTGCACTCCCTTAGAAAGAAAGTAAGCTTCTCTAGATTATTTTTACTGTGCGTTAATATCGCAGACATAAATTCGGCAGGATAATGCGCCTTCAAATAAGCCGTATGGAAAGCAACTACTGAGTAGGCCGCCGCGTGAGAACGATTGAAACCGTAATTCGCAAACTTAAACATGATATCGTAGATCTCTAAAGCCTTCTCTTTATCAATATTATTCTCGGCCGCACCTTTCACGAAAAGCCCCTTGTGCTTTTCCATCTCCTTCACCTTCTTCTTACCCATGGCTCTACGGAGCATATCGGCCATACCTAAGGTGTAGTTTCCTACGACTCTAGCCGTCTCCATGATCTGCTCTTGGTAAACCATAATCCCATTCGTATTTTCTAGAATGGGCTCCATAGAGGGATGCGGATAAGTAACCTTCTCCCTACCAAATTTGCGATTGATGAAGGTCGGTATATTATCCATTGGGCCAGGACGATACAAGGCGTTCATGGCGATCAAATCCTCTATATTGGTAGGCTTGAGATCTCTCAGGTGCTTCTGCATCCCTTCGGACTCAAACTGAAATATCCCTACCGTATCCCCTCTTTGAAAAAGCTCATAGGTCTTTTCATCATCCAATGGGATGTCATTAGGGATGATCCGCGCACTTTCTCCGTATCGACGAATAATGATATTGATACAAGTCTTGATGACAGACAAAGTCTTCAAACCCAAGAAATCCATTTTCAGCATCCCAGCACTCTCTACCACAGATCCATCAAACTGAGTTACCAATAAGTCTGCATCCTTAGAAGTACATACTGGAATGTAGTTGGTGATATCATCAGGGGCAATGATTACCCCAGCAGCGTGAATCCCCGAATTTCTTATCGTCCCCTCTAGCTTGGCCGCATTCATCAATGTAGAAGAAGCAAGATTATCATAAATGACATAGTCATGCAGTTTTTCAATTTGCTGAAATTCTTCACTGGGCCAATCAGATTTCAAGTCTTTAAAATTACTACTCACTACCTTTCCTAGTGACGGACTCTTTCCTTGTCTAGATGGGACCAGCTTGGCTATCCCATCTGCTTCAGACAAAGGCAACTCTAACACCCTCGCTACATCTCTAATCGCAGAGCGCGCCTTCATTGTACCGAAAGTAATAATTTGAGCTACTTGACTTTTTCCGTATTTATCTACAACATAATCTATAACTCTTTGCCGTCCTTCATCATCAAAATCAATATCTATATCGGGCATAGAGATACGCTCTGGGTTCAAGAATCGCTCGAAGAGCAAACGATATTTGATGGGGTCAATATCCGTGATGGTCAAGCAGTACGCTACTGCAGATCCCGCTGCCGATCCACGCCCAGGCCCAACGGCCACATCCATCTTTCTTGCCTCATGAATAAAATCTTGCGTAATCAAGAAGTATCCTTCAAAACCCATATCTGTAATGACCCCAAGCTCCATGTCCAGTCGCTCGCGCACTTCTTCTGTGATCTCACCATAGCGTACTTTCGCGCCTTTATATACCAAGTGACGCAGAAAGTCAGCCTGCGTATCGAAGCCCTCCGGAAGAGGGAAATTAGGCAAAATGACATCCCTTGCCAATTCGAGTACTTCAATCTTGTCATAAATTTTCATGGTCGTCTCTAGCGACTGCGGAACATCCTTAAAGATATTCGCCATCTCCGCCTGCGTCTTGAAGTAGAAATCAGAACTAGAAAATCGGAAGCGCTTTTCATCATTCACCTTCGACCCCGTATTTACACACAATAGGATATCATGTGGAAAGTTATCTTCCTCTTCTACATAGTGAGAATCATTCGTACAAATGACTTCAACATTGTATTTTTTAGCAAACTTTAGCAGCACCTGATTGATGTACTCTTGACTCACTCCCGTTTTCACTCCCCCCACATCAATGTCCTCAAGCCCTCTATGTCTTTGAAGTTCTATATAATAATCCTCTCCAAAAAGATCCAGCCACCACTGTAGCTCCTTTTCGGCTTCTTCTTCCTTTCCTTGTAATATTAACTGTGGAATAATAGCACCGATACAGCAGCTGGTCGCAATGACACCTTCTGTATAATTGACAAGCAACTCTTTGTCTATTCTTGGAAATTTACCATAGGCTCCTTCTATAAATCCTAAGGAGCATAGTTTCGATAGGTTGGCATATCCAGTAGCGTTTTTCGCTAGCATCAACTGATGATGCCTCACGTCTCGCTCGCCTATACTTTTTTGAAAACTTTGTTTTTTCCGGTCGTCTACTAGATAGAATTCACAACCAACGATGGGTTTAATGTTTCTCTTTTTGGCTTCAGATACAAATTTGAAAGCGCCAAACATATTACCATGATCTGTCATAGCGACCGCTTTCTGACCATCGGCCACGGCCTTATCCATCATCTTCCCAATATCTGAAGCGCCATCTAAAAGCGAATATTGAGTATGGCAATGTAAATGGATAAATTCGTTCATGATTCAGCGTGTTTTGGCAAGCGCCCATCGGCTTACAAGTATCTATCTCAAAGATACTAAAACACTACTCGAATACTAGATTCCATAAAGCGCATTACTGCACTTTTTTTCCACAATTTAGTTAAGCTTAGATCTTTACACCCAAATGATGTCCCAATTCCTTGAATTGGTTTTCCCATTCCTTATTAGCGAACACCCACTCGCTTCTATTATAGCCTTGTAGCATACCGAAGTAGAGGTTTTGTGACTTCCATATATCCAGCTCTACGTTCATTTTTTTCAGAAAATCAAATATATCGTTCAATAATTCCAACTGCTCAATAGAAAAATCAGCCAAGGCCAATTTACGCACCTCGTAAAAGATGCGCTCACTCGCCGTGAGCTTAAAGGATTGCTCATTATTGATTTTCAGTTTCCACCGTTCAAATTCTGCACTCAAGTGCTTCAAGCGGTTTACATTTAAAACTTCTTGGGTGAAAAACTGATGAATTTCAGTGTTTAGTATGAACTCCGTGGCGCTAATAAAAGCATCAGGTATAGGGATATTGCTCAATGCCATTCCAGACATGAGTTGATAGTTGTCGTTATAAATTTCTCTAAAAGAATTCTCTATGCTATCAAGACTATTTTTACTGATAGTATCCAGTATTTTTCTCTTCTCATCCTTGAAGAGATGCCATATCGTAAAGTTATGGTCATCAAAATATTTCTGCATATGAGATAAAACATCTCCTAAGTTGGTAGAATCGAAAGAATCTAGCACTTTCGTTTTCATTTCAGCATAAACAGTCTCTGACATATTCTCACTGATATTACCTAACATATTCTGTTGGCCAAGGTAGACTACTACAAATTTGTATCTCTTTTCCCTAAAGGTTACTTTCGACCGTATCACTATTTTCCCTACTGCCAAGCGCTGGTTTCCAGCTTCTAAGAGTTGGTAGTCCTCCATGACCGAGGCGAAGCGAAACAGTTCAGCATCCCTAACATGATTCTCAAATATAGAAGCCACTGCAAAGTGTATCGCCACTCTTTCTAGATTTACTGCACTAGGCACTACATTTTTATTGTAGGATACTCCTCCATTTTCAAACACATTCGAAGGCGCTCTTTCCATATATCCACTAAAAGTACTCATCACGTCTTCATCCGTAAAGTACTTAATATACTGCATGGAACGCAAAGCGTATTGAAGAATTTGATTTGTTTCTATTCCAGATATTTCATCAAAAAACCAACCACAACTAGTGTACATGTACATTGCGAACTTCTGCAATTCTAGTAAACGTATGGTTATTGTGAGCTCTGCTGAACTCAATTCTCTCGTAGCATGCTTATCCAAAAAATCTTGAATGGTTTTTTCATTCCTGTTTATAAGAATATCGATATAGTCGTTTCTTGCTGCCCAAGGGTCTTTCAGATATACCTCCGCTTCCTTTTCATACAATTCTTTAAGATATTCTCTCAACCAATCTAAGCCCTCTCTCAATGGTGCTCTCCATTCTTGATTCCAACCTGGACGACCACTGCTACATCCACAGTTTGACTTCCATCTCTCTACTCCATGCACACAACTCCAACTAGAATTATCATGTATCTGCGCTTCCCAGGTAGGTGGAAATTTTTCCAAAAATTCAGCATAGTTGGTCAGCGTCGCTACATCCCCTGTTTCTATCTTATGTAGACAAGAAGCCAATGCCATTTCTCCTTTTCTATGGTGGTGCCCATACGTCTCTCCATCCGTTGCGATATGTACCAACTGCAATTCGTCATTATCGTCAAATGAATTGGTGATATGATCTGCAAAGTGATTTCCATCATTCAGCAAACCTTTAAAAGCAACATCTTGCGCTATTTGACCATCATAAAAAAACAAAGCTATCGATTTGCCTGAAGGCAAATTTACTTTATAAGATCTGCGTGTATCAAAGCCATCATTGGCACTCGTCCAATGCTCCTCATTAACGTGCCTAAAGGCCTTCATCTGTCTAGGGGCAAGGATAGTATATTTGACACCTTCCTCCGCAAGCACTTCTAGAGTAGCTGTATCTACTGCCGTTTCTGCTAACCATATTCCTTCAGATTTTCTACCAAATCGATATTCAAAATCTCGTAATCCCCACTTGACCTGAGTTACTTTGTCTCGCTGGTTCGCTAAAGGTAAAATCAAATGACTATGCGCCTGTGCTATAGCAGAACCATGTCCTCCAAACCTCTTCTTACTGATCTTGTCGGACTCCAATATGGCGTTATAGGTTTCCGTATCTGTGCGCTCCATCCAACTCAAGAGCGTAGGCCCAAAGTTGAAACTCAGGTAGGTATAGTTGTTTATGATTTTATGGATTAGTCCATTATGGTCAAGTATACGTGCCGATGTATTCGGCGCGTAACACTCAAAATTTATTCTTTCATTCCAATCATGAAAAGGATGAGCAGATTCTTGAATTTCTATCTCATCCAACCACGCGTTCTCTCTAGGTGGCTGATAAAAATGTCCATGTATACAAACGTACTTATTCTTTGCTGCCATTGTGTATATCTATAATGCTAATTATGCGAGAGTAACGTATGACAAAATTTAATATACGTTTTCCCCGTTTAGTTACACTCTAGCTATTGCAAATAACTTGCCCTCTTGCAAACATATTACAACGAATTCTCATGTCAAAGTAACATAGAATAGTTAAGAAATAGGCCAATCTCTTCTAGATTTATATGATAATAAGGATTTGGGGCCTACCACTGAGGATAAAGAGGGCGCTCCAAAAAGCACCTTTTTTATCCTCAGTGGTCGCTACGATACGCAGCTCCCTATTCGGTCGGTCCTATCGGACTGGTCGACTGAAGTCGCCCACTGCTCCTCATCGCTAGTCCGAAGGCTTGCGTTAGGACACAAGTGTTTTTTTTCAATATTAAAATTCAAAGAGTGCTGAAGAGCCTGTTCCGATTCATCGGAACACGACAGCAACACAGCGATGGATAAAATCCATCGCATAATACCACAAAAGATACAAGCCCTCGAAAGAGACTGCCCCGATCTTACATCGAGGGCGCAACACAGGGTTAAACATATAAATGTATCGAACTACCGTATTTACTCGTAATCCTACTGTGGCGTACTTTCAGCACTTAAAGAGTACTATACTCTTTGCGATGGGTTACTAACCCATCGCTTTGATGTTTGCGCGCCTTCAGCGCTTGGTATAGTGATGAATAAAAGGGATTATGCAAAATTCATGTTTTTCCATAACCAAAAGGAAATTTAAGATAGGATTGTAATAAAAACCAAGTTAGGACTTGTGTCCTAACGCAAGAGTCCAAAGGGTGGAGAAATTATGAATGGGTTACAAAAAATTAAAGCCTCGTTTCTTTAGAATGAAATATATCTAAGTAAGAAAAGCTATTAATATTCAAGACTTGGAGCACCTAAATAGCACCTCCTCACCAAAATTTTTATTTTAAAAACCCAAATTACGATTTGAGTGTCTTCAATTCAGACAAAAACGGTCAGTCCGTTGACTAAATTTAGCTAAATTTAGTCAACGGACTGACCGTTTTACAATTTTTCAAACTTTTGCGATGCGACAAATCTACTGTAGATAGGCATTTAGCATCCACACCGTTTTTTCCGTTTCCGAGATATAATCACTCATCAAGCTAGACGTACCTTCATCATTCGCATCACCCGCCATGTCCATTATTGCTCTTTCTTTGGCTATGATAATGGAGAAGTTCTTCACAATGAGTTTTACTCCTTCCACTCCGTTTGTAATACCTTTTTTCTCTTTGATTTTAGAAGTCTTTAGATAGTCTGAAAAGGTATGCAATGGCTCCCCTTCTAAGGTCAATATTCTTTCCGCTATTTCATCCACTTTAACCACGGCGTCATCATAAAATTCTTCAAATTTTGTATGTAATTCAAAGAATTCTTTTCCCTTAATATTCCAGTGCAGGCCTCTCAAAATTTGGTAAAACACTTGATAGTCAGCCAATAACTCATTCAAAGCTTTACTCAACTTTTTGGCTTTGCTTTTTTCTATTCCGATTAAATTTTTCATTAATATGTTTGTTGGTTTTATAAAATATGTATTCTAAACAGAAATTAATCTGCAAGGTTACGCTAATTTGTATTATTTATAGGAATATTTTAGCTGGAAAAATTGGGCGTGAATTTAGGGAAAGGGTTCATCACTTTAAAAGAAGTTCTTATTTATTACAGCAAATTCAACTGCCAAGAAATGCCAAACTTATCTTCGATGAATCCAAATTTCTGACTGAATCCGTAGTTGTTTAAAGGCATCAACACCTTCCCCCCTTCCGATAACTTCGTGAATAATTTTTGCAGTTCATCTTCATCTTTACATTCTACAAAGTTGGAGACTGCCGGCGTGAAGCCCCACTCGTGAACCGCAGGACTATCGCTGCACATAAATTGTTTTCCATTCAATATGAACATAGCGTGCATTACGCTACCATCTTTTCCAGGTCCCTCTTGTCCCCATCGTTTTATGTTCACAATTTCAGAATTATCAAACAATTCTACATACAAGTTCATAGCTTGTTCCGCATCTTGCTTTTGAAAAGTTAGAAAAGTCGAAATTTGCCCTTTCATAGGTTCCATATTATTTGATTTTATATTATTTATTTCCCTTGCCGAACTAGCCGTTTCTACTCCAGCATTTTGAGAAAATCCAGAATAGCTGAAAAACATCATGCTTAAAATACTTTGGAAGATATACTTTTCATATCATAAAGAATGTATAATAGATTTTATGATTTTGATTATGACCGTTATATGCACCTACTCTAACGATACATATCTATATTTTTTCTTGGCTATAAGCTTTGCATTTAAGTATTGAATCTCCTTATCAATTAAGCCATTCTCCTCTATGTACTTTTCTATGATTAACTCATCGTTTTCTTTCAGGCTAATTGGATCTATAATTCCTAGAAGAATTTGCGGCTTTTGGATTTTTATCAATTTCTTTTGAAGCGTTAATTTTGTGCCTTTGTAATTTGTAATTGTTTCCGTCTTAATATTAGAATTATCCCTTTGACTCCATTTATTATTATCCCTTTGATAATTCCTTACATTATCCTTATTGGGTTCTCGTACTTCTTTAGTTTGTTTAGACAATTTGTTTTTGATATATATTTTACTCTCTTTAATTTTTCCTCCTTTTTTGTATTTAGTTTTGGTAAAAGTTCCTGTTGGTTTTCCCTCTGCATCTTCATCGATGGTTTCAATTTCTCTACCTTTCTCGTCATATTTTATAGTAGTTTTTGAATGCAATTGGCCATCAAAGAAGGTAAGTCTTTGATGGAGTATAGTGTCATCCTTGTAGTGATATTGATACTCCGATACGCTGCCATGGTCATTGAAGATCCTTATACTTGTTCTTTTCCCCTTTAAGTTAAAACTCTCTATAGTTTTTAGGGTTTGGACTGTACCATCTTTAAGGGAGATATTGTAGCCCTGTATTTTAGAGATACTATTATTTACAATCAAATCGAAATCTGGTACATCTTGTCCAATAAGAATCGCACTAAGCAAGCAAAATAAAAATGTTGTACAGTGTTTTAATTTCATTTTAGGTAATTATTGAGATGGATCATTACTAGCTTATGATTGCACTTCTATTGGCCAAAAATTTTAATTCGAATTCTGACCTATTTTTTTTGATTTCAAGTATCCTTGACTCAAAATACAATTATTTTATCCAAAGACTGAATTTCGAAATGAAGTTTTAAAGAAGAAAGAAAATGACAAGCCAAAAAAAGGCCGCCTCCGGGTAGAAACGGCCAAAAAACTTATCTAAAAAAATTTGAGTTAATATGGATTGGTTAGACTCTTGTTTTTAGGCATCATAAAATATGATATATAAAATAAATTAGGACCCGCATAATATAGAGTACCTAAAAGCGGAAAACGCTGCATTTGAGAGGAAAAATTATTGTATTTTTTTGTTTTTCGATATGTACCTACAGTATAGTCACAGACCCTATGGCGTTC
>CAYZUW010000072.1:0-14233 GCA_964481325.1 uncultured Saprospiraceae bacterium | reverse complement strand
ATGGACGGTTATGGAGACCAAAGCATATTCGATAAATTGAGTAGTGATGAACCCTTGGAGTTAGAATTAGTGGCCGATTTTGATTCCCTAATTTTGACGAAAAATGAAGAAAGCTATTTTCCTGGATTACTTAATTTTAATGATGGCAAAGACTCGATGATCGTTAATATGATTAAAATAGGAACTAGAGGAAAAACGAGAAAAAAGATCTGCGACTTTCCTCCTATTCGCTTAAAATTTCCAAAGCCACTTCTCAAAGAATCGAATCTTTCTAAATATAAAACACTCAAACTTGTCACCCCTTGCTTTAATAAAACAGGCTATAAAGATTTGATAAGCAAAGAAATGCTCTGTTATCAAATATTTCAAGAGCTTACCGAAAATAGTTTTAGAGTTCAATCCGCACGTGTTGGCATAAAGCAAAATAAGGATGTAGAAAATAGTACTAAAATGGTATCCTTTCTAATAGAAAACGATAAAGAAATGGCCAATCGTTTGGGTGGAGCCTTGCTGGATAAATCTACCACTAAGGTGAAAACAATTGATATCGAATCCTATAATTTACTCGCACTCTTTCAGTACATGATTGGTAATACAGACTGGAATCTATCTAGAAGGCACAATATCAAACTCGTCACAAGAGAAGGGAATTCGGCTCCAATACCAGTCCCTTATGATTTTGATTACAGCGGTATAGTCAATGCCGACTACGCAGTTCCTCATCCCAATTTGCCTATAAAGAATGTCAGAGAGCGATTTTTTCAATGGAGAGGGAAGGAGGCAAAAGCACTCCAACCTAGTGTCGATATTCTACTTTCTAAAAAAGAAAGCATTTTAAATTTAATAAAGAATGCTCCTATGAAAGATCAAAAAAACAAAGAGGAAATGTTGGCTTACGTTTTGGACTTTTATAAGATAATCGAAACAGAAGGAGAGTTGGAAAAATTGGTAAGAAAAGAGAAGGTCACCATTTAAATGTAAAGTCCATTGACTATTCTTTTTTTTATAAGAGTTTGAACATTCTCCAAATGTAAACTACAATCTTGAAATTATATTATGTGCCGAGATACTGTAATTCCAAAGAATAAACCTGCGCTAAGGATAGAAAGGAGCCGACTGTAAGGAGGAGACTGAGCTGCTTTTTCAGCAGCGAAGGCCGTAGCGAGAGCGAAGTCCTGAATAGCCTGGCCCGAGCGCTTTTCAGCGAGGGAGCGCCCAAAAAATCAATGAATCAATGTGCAATTATCAATGTTCAATCCAGTTTTTACGCGTACAAAAATCAAATAATTAATTGTACAATTCGGCTATATCATATTCAAAAAAGGCGAATGAGCAATAGAAAACTTTGCACATCAAAAAGCCTTAAGACATTAAACAATGGTTCGGTAATTAAATTTTAAATCGCTGACAACCAGAATATTATAACTACCTGTACAGTCTTTACAATCACTTGACAACCAAGCATTTACTGTTGGTCGATTTATAATTTTCCAAAAATTACCGAACCATTATTAAATATATGGGGAGTATCTTAATGGCAAATAAATATTTTCAATTCCTAAATAATCAGCGAAAAATGCTAATTAATCATTGCTAATTGCACATTGCTAATTGCACATTGAAAATTGCCTAAGCTAATCTTGTGTTATCGGGAGCTTTACAAACCTCGTCGCCTTTCTTGCCACAAACTGTGCAGTCTCCAAACTTGTTTTTAATCATTGGGTTGTTGGTCGCGCAGGTACCGCGAAATTCTTCTCCCTTTACAATGCCACGGATATTGATGAGTGCGAAAGACAAGACGAAGAAGCCCATGATAATTGCAAAAACATATAGAAATGCCATAATTGAAAGTGCTTTAACTATTTAACGCAAAAGTAAGGAAATCAGTTTACTTTTGCAGCTCAATCTATATAATTAAGATCGATAATACAATGAACGACAAAGATACGAAAATGCAAGCTTTTGGACGATTGCTGGATATCATGGACGAGCTGCGCGAAAAGTGTCCATGGGATAGAGAGCAGACTTTCGAGTCCCTACGCAATCTGACCATTGAAGAGACCTATGAGCTGACCGATGCCATCCTAGACAAAGACTATGATGAAATGAAAGGAGAGATTGGAGACATCATGCTGCATTTGGTGTTTTATGCTAAGATAGCACAGGAGAAAGGACTCTTTGATATCGAGGATAGTATCACATATTGTTGTGAAAAGCTCATCCGTCGTCACCCACATATATACGGAGACGTAGACGTGACAGACGCAGAGGAGGTTAAGAAGAACTGGGAACAACTCAAAAAGAAAGAAGGAAAGAAGTCAGTACTGTCTGGTGTGCCTAAGTCGCTGCCCGCACTTGTGAAAGCCTATCGCATGCAAGACAAGACGGCACAGGTAGGGTTTGAGTGGGAAAAAATAGACCAAGTATGGGAAAAAGTGCAGGAAGAAGTAGGAGAGTTACATGAGACTATTCGCGATGAAGAGTCGCAGGCTCGCAAAGAAGAGGAGTTCGGAGATGTACTGTTCTCGCTGGTCAATTATGCTCGCTTTGCAGGAATTGACCCAGAAACGGCCTTGGCTAAGACGAATATGAAGTTCAAATCTAGGTTTGAATACATCGAAGAAAAGGCGCAAAAGCCGCTAGAATCAATGAGTCTGGCAGAAATGGACGCCCTTTGGGACGAAGCGAAGGGTAAATAGCCTATGATGTGACATTAAAGGGTAGCGAAATAATTGAGAAATCGAGAAATTAGACGTACATTTGCGTCGCGCTGTAACTGATCTCAGTGATTACTAACGGTAAAACTTAAAAAAATGGCTGAATACCTATCAAAAGAAAAGAGAGAAGAGATTTTTAAAGAGTATGGAGGAAGTGAAAAGAATACAGGTTCTATAGAAGGACAGATCGCTGTATTGACCTTCAGAATCACAGCTCTATCTGAGCATCTTCGGCTAAACAAAAAGGACTTTTCCTGTAAAAGAGCATTACTTACTATGGTAGGTAAGCGTAAAAGATTGTTGCAATATCTAGCGAAAAAGGATATTACACTTTACAGAGGTCTGATTGAGAAGTTGGGACTAAGAAAGTAAGAGATATAATATACACCTCTTTTAATGTAAACATATTGTATACTTTTCGTTTACATTATTGATTCATTGTTATTAGCACCCCCTTTGGTAGGCTCAAAACACTGTTTTGGACACTAAAAGTGTATTCTATTATAAAAATGAAATAAAAATCCTTAGGGTAGAAAAGTCTACTCAGAAAGGTGCGAACAATATTAATAATCAAATAAATTGAAAACCTTATGGGTCAGAAAATTCCAACTACTACCTCTTTTAATCTGCCTGATGGCAGAGAGATAACTATCGAAACAGGTAAATTAGCAGAACAAGCCCACGGCTCAGTGGTGGTAAGATTGGGTGACACCATGGTGTTTGCTTCCGTTGTAAGTGCATACGAAGCTAAACCAGGACAAGCCTTTTTTCCACTTTCAGTGGATTACCAAGAAAAATTTGCGGCAGCCGGTAAGATACCGGGTAACTTCTTTAGAAGAGAAGCCCGTCTAAACGAACACGAAATTTTAGTATCTAGATTAGTGGATAGAGCTTTGAGACCCCTATTCCCTGATGGATACATGAACGAAACCCAAGTGATCATCAACCTTATCTCTGCGGATATGGATACGATGCCAGATGCTTTGGCTGCATTAGCTGCCTCTGCTGCCTTGGCTGTTTCGAATATCCCATTTGCGGGACCGATATCAGAAGTACGCGTTGCGAAAATCAACGGCGAACTTAAAATCAATCCTGGACGTGCAGAATTAGCAGATGCCACCTTGGACATTATACTTGCAGCTACTCTCGAAAATGTAATGATGGTTGAAGGAGAAATGGACGAAGTATCTGAATTGGACCTCGTAGAAGCTATCAAGTTTGGGCACGAGGCGATCAAGGTACAATGTCAAGCACAGTTGGATTTAGCTCAGAAAGTAGGTGAGAAGGCTACTGTAAAGAGAGAAATCGTACCCGCTGAAGAAAATGAAGAAGCGAAAGCATGGGTGAAGAACTTCGCGCATGATAAGATATACGCAGTATGTAAAGGTGCCCACAACAAAGGGGATCGTAAAGCAGGATTCACTGCTATCAAAGATGAAATGAAGGAGAAGCTTAAAGAAGAGCTAGACGAAGAGGCATTGGAAGAGAACATGCACTTCTATAAGAATTACTACAATAAGCTACAAAAAGAAGTCATCCGTGAAATGGTGATGGGAGAGAACATCCGTTTGGATGGTAGAAAGCTTGACGAAGTGAGAGACATCTGGACAGAGGTAAGTTATTTGCCTTCTGCACACGGGTCTGCGATCTTCACGAGAGGAGAAACCCAAGCATTGACCTCTATGACCTTAGGTACGAAGACCGATCAGATGCTTGTAGATACGGCATTGGACAATCACTACGAACCATTTATTTTACACTATAACTTCCCAGCATTGTCTGTGGGTGAGGTGAAGATGATGAGAGGACCAGGTAGAAGAGAAGTAGGTCACGCCAACTTAGCTGGACGTTCGATCAAAAAAGTAATGCCAGACGATTACCCTTATACGGTTAGATTGGTTTCTGACATTATGGAATCAAATGGTTCTTCTTCTATGGCAACTGTTTGTGCGGGTTCTTTGGCACTGATGGATGCAGGTGTTCCTGTGAAGGGCGGCGTATCTGGTATAGCAATGGGTATGGTATCTGACGGAACTAGAAACGCGATTTTATCTGATATTCTTGGAGACGAGGATGCAGTTGGAGATATGGATTTCAAAGTGACGGGTACTAGAAACGGTATCGTAGCTTGCCAAATGGATATCAAGGTAGACGGTCTACCGTACGAGATATTACAAAGAGCATTGGACCAAGCTAGAGTCGGTAGACTTCACATCTTGGACGAAATGAATAAGACAATCGCTGAGCCAAATCTAGATTACAAGCCGCACGCGCCAAGATTGGTGGAGTTGAAGATAGACAAGAAGTTTATCGGTGCTGTGATCGGACCTGGAGGAAAAGTGATACAAGAGATGCAGCGTGAGACGAATACCGTTATCAATATCGAAGAGGTAGACGATCAAGGTATCGTGACGATTTCTTCTAGCAATAAGGATGACATCGATGCGGCATTGGCTACGATCAAAAAGATCACTTACCAACCAGAGGTAGGAGATGTATACGACGCTAAGGTAGCTTCTGTACAGACCTATGGTGTGTTCGTTGACTTCATGGGGCAAAGTGGTTTGCTTCACGTGTCTGAGATTTCTCACTCAAGAGTAGAGAACGTGGCAGATGTATTTAAGGAAGGCGATGATGTAAAAGTGAAGTTGGTCGGAATCGATAAGAAGACGGGCAAGTATAGACTTTCTGCTAAAGCACTTATCCCTAGAGAAAATGCAAATAACTAGCAGCAGCTAGTTTTTTAAAATACAATGGAGGTTGTTTTCGCAAGAAAGCAGCCTCTTTTTTATTAATCTATATAATAATCTTTTGGGCGTCCGGGCGGGCTATTCAGGGGTGCGCCTATCGGCTCCCGTCCTTCGGACATCCCGACGTGGGTCGGGATCCCTTACTATCCCTGACGCAAAATAAAATGGATGAGACCACTCCGAGAACTAGTAAAATGACAATCCAGAAGCAAACGGTTAGACCATACACGAAAAAAAACTGTTTTGTGTCCATTTATTTAGGGAACGGTAGCCTGGGAAGCCAAATAACCGACTAATAGGTTAAAAAATCAAATAATCCAAATCAAAGGAAACTTTTATTATATAGGCATTGTATTGATATTAGTGAGTCTATACATTATTTTTTTGGGAATGTCAAGTCGGTGCAGTTTTTGCAGCAACTTTATGGAAAGAAATAACGTATTTAATAGACAATTTTAACCATAAATCTCAGTACATATGCGGCAGCTTAAGATAACGAATAAGATCACGTCCCGAGAGAGTCTCGCTTTAGACAAGTATCTTAATGACATTGGGAAGATAAATATGCTCAACGCAGACGAGGAGGCAGAAATGGCACGTCGTATCAGAGAAGGGGACAATGATGCCCTGGAAAGACTGACCGAAGCCAATCTTCGTTTTGTAGTTTCAGTTGCAAAACAATACCAAAACCAAGGCCTGAGTTTAAGTGATTTGATCAATGAAGGTAATGTCGGCTTAATGAAAGCGGCCACCCGTTTTGATGAAACAAAAGGATTCAAATTTATCTCTTATGCAGTATGGTGGATTAGACAATCTATCCTACAAGCCATCGTAGAGTATTCTAGAATAGTAAGATTGCCACTCAACAAGGTGGGCTCTTACAACAAAGTAAATGAAGCTTTCTTAAATTTCGTTCAGCAGTTTGAGCGCGAACCTTCTCACGAAGAATTGGGTGAACTTTTAGATATGACGCCAAAGGAAATCTCTACTATGATAAAAGGCAATAGTCGTCACTTATCTGTAGATGCACCTATCAGTGGAGAAGCTGGAGACGCGACTATGCTTGACCTTATATCTAAAGGCGAAGAAGGTAGCCCTGATACAAACCTTATGGAGCAATCCTTAAAGGAAGAAGTGGACCATGGTTTAGCTATTTTGTCACCGAGAGAAGTAGATGTTATCTGCTCCTATTACGGTCTAAAAGGTCATAAGTCCTTGACACTAGAGGAGATAGGAGAGATGTATGGTCTTACAAGAGAGCGTGTGCGTCAGATAAAAGAACGCGCTATCAGACGCTTAAGAAAATCGTATAATAGCAATCAGTTGAAGTCTTACTTAGGCTAGTAACTTTGAGAACTAATAATATAAGACTAAAAAGACTGGAATTTATTTCAGTCTTTTTTTTTATTTAGTGGTGTATACTGTAATTTGGGAAAAATTGAAATACAGATAAAATCATGGCCTTTTCACCCTTCAAAATATTAGACTATCTATCTTTCGGGAAAAATAGGGTAGCAAAAGAGAAAGAAAATCTCCTGGAGCTCGTGCATAGCATGTCTAGTGCACTTATCCCTTGGTCCAGAAAAGATGCTGAGCTGCTTTCTTTTGGAGTTAGTGATAAGAAAATCTATAAGGGAGATAGCAGTAAAGGAATCTTTATTTCTATTTATGATGAACCCATCATGGCCTTCGCAACCAAAGAGTTCAATCGAGCCAAATTGGTAAAGATGGTAATGGCGCATACAAGGAACCATAAGTTCTTTTACATGGAAACGCCAAAGTCTGTACAATGCTATTTCAATGATCAACAGATTGGTTTTTTAAAGGATGACTATTTGTTCTACAGTATGAAAAAACGCCTTGCTGGACGCATCAATAGCGGTGGACATGATAGCTATAGTAGTGTCGTCTATAAAGATGCTGAATTAGGGCTTATCAACCCATTAGCCTTCGATTCTCCCTTCCATAAAAGGGTATTTGAGCTCGTTAACGATAAATTAACGACTGAGGGAGAAATTATTTTGATGTGTATGACGTTTTACTACTTAATAGATAAATTGACAAAGGCATAATTTCACACATAATCCAATACCATGCAAAAATATCTCTTTTTATTCGTCTTTATTCTTGGATCTCAATGGATGATCGCACAAAATGATGATACACAGGATACGCCTATACCTGCTAACCCATTTGATGAATTGCTGAACCAGTTTGACATTAGTGGACAAGGCAATGGGATATTCATGGACACTATGATTATCAAGCAGTTTGGTGATTTAGGCTTCAGTGATGCAGACCTGCAGGAGTCTATGCAAGAAATGATGAAGATGTTCGAGCAGCAATTTCAGAATTTTAATTTCGATGATATGCAAGGTTTCAATTTCGGCAATATGCAAGACTTAAATAAGCTTTTTGAAGGCTTTGATTTGGATGCCTTTCCACCCTTGCAGGATTTAGAAGCGCCGCCTACACCAGATGAAGAAGGTGAGGATAAAGAGATTAAAACCAAAAAGAAGCGTAAAAAATACAAGCTTTAGCTGAGATTGGGTAGAATGTCCTATTTATTGTGATTTGATTATTAGTTGTTTATGGCTTGCTTGAAATATTGGCAGTTTGATGCTAAAAAAGATAACCATTTTACTAAATTGCAGTTCAATAGTTAATAAACATTACCGAATATGAGTGTTTTTGATCAGGCAAGAGTAATTATATACCGAGTAAACAAGAAAGGATTAGAAATTTTCCTTGAATTGGATGAATCTTCAAAAACACCCAAATACAAGGTTCCTCCTGGAATGTTGAAATATCATTCTTCAGATAAATTTACCAATAGCATAATAGAATTGGATCCTATCCAGAACAAAGATGGCTCTATTCAAAAGGTCTGCGCTGTGGAAGCAGATTGGCATGAAATACCCTCAGTAAGAGCCATTATCAAGCAAGATATCAAGTTGGTGAAGAATGCCGTTAAAAATACCTTACCTGGCATAGAAGGTTGCGGATATGTTGAAATCAAAGATACTTTGAAAAAGATGATGCCGCATGAATACGCAGCACTCAAAGAACTCAAAGACGTTCTTCTTGAAAAGAATCAATCTAAGTATATCTAGGATTCCAGATTTGCGCCCTTTTCTCAATGATTTAGTGTAACAATGGTTCGGTAATTAAATTTAATTCACTGAAAGCTATAATATTACAACTAGCCACATGAATTTTATAATCGCTTTACAACTGAGTGTTTACTGCTGGTCGATTTTATAATTTTCAAAAAAATACTGAACCATTCGTTTATTATTCCTTTCTAACAAGGAAGTAACTCCTGCCTATTAGACTCTATTGGAATACTTGGCATTCAAGTCCTTACAAAACCGAAAATTGTTTCAGTTCGAAGCCGCTTTGCTTCATATTAAATGGAATTATGTCTGTTTGACATTTTTTTATATGGAAATTCTGTGTCTAGGGATAGAATTACCTTGTTTGAGTGTTAATATATTCAACGAAATCCTCTCTTTCCCATTTTTGGAAGCCTTATTGCATTACAAATAACAATAATCAATCTAATAAGAACAAGCTCATAAAGCTTACGTATATAATATTTTGCAATACATAACACACTGCATTGACTCGAATTTCGGCATACCTTGGACTATTTTTACTTTTACTACTGCAATGTGATGTGCAGAAGGAGACAGTAGATAATGGTTCTCCTTTTTTGACTATTGAGCCTACAGAAATACAGTCCTTAGTAGCAGATATGAGCTTTGAGGAAAAAATCGGCCAGCTTCTGATCTTAGAGACGACCTTGGGCCCAGAACTCAATGAAGATAGTATTTACGCTTACGCTAGAAACAATCAGATAAGCGGCGTGATTCTTTCGGGATTAGACGTCATACAATACATGCGTATTGTAGACAACTGCACTGCCTTTGGCAAAAACTCTTTTGTGCATGGTACCCGCGAAAACGTAAGCATTTGCAATCAATTTGCTAATACGCAAACTTTTCCAAGTTTAGCAGCGATCCAAGCCTGTCAAAATGATAGTTTACTTCGGAATACTTACGACATTTTCGAAAAGCAGCTGCATGCATTTAATTTTGACTTTGTTATCGGGCCTAATATCAGTACCTCAAATGAGGGTAGATCTTTTGACGCCCGAAACTATGCTACTGATGAAAGGAGTGTAAAAACAAACGCCTATACGCAATTCAATAGATTCAGCAAAAATGATGTCTTTAGTTTTGCCAATAGTTTAGATCAATTCATTGATGTAAAAAATGATTCTACTAAGGTAGATAATCCAAGTTTAGATCTTTTGGATAATCTTAATAAACGTGGGCTATCAGGTTTGATGGTTGGAAGATCCTTTTTTCAGGATGAAAGATTTGACAATCAAGCTTTTGATTTTCTAAAAGAGCACTTACATCAAGAGATTGGATTTGAGGGTTTATTGATTGGAGAGGCGGAAGTAGGCAACCTAATCAATCTACTGACAGCAGGACTAGATATGTTTATCGTCAAAGATGTAAAAACAATAAATAAAAGGTTTAAAGAGCTTTATGAATCTGGATTTTTGACGGATATTATATTGGACGAAAAAGTTGCAAGAGTTTTAAAAGCCAAGGAGTGGATACAAGAGAACAAGAAGGACAGAAATATGGATGTAGAGGCTGCAAACTACCTTGCCCATTATGAGGAATACGATTTCTTGATTCGTTCTCTTGAAGAACAATCGATAGCTTTGACAAACAATCATAAATTTTTGCTTCCATTCAAAGAGATAGGAACTAAGAAATTTACTATTCAAAATGTAGGTAAGTTTGACGCTCGACTCTTCACCGCAACTTTTAAAAAGTTTGCGAACTTCGAATTCTTTGATCGATTCGATCATGTTAATGAAGTTTTGGACTTGTCAGATCTCCAACAAAGGCTTGGGGATGTAAACGTTTTTCTCTATGATGGCGCAGCTTTGACATCTGCTCAGCGGCAAGAATTTATAGACAAGTTGAATAGTCTTGAGAACGCAAATACGGTAGTGATCAACTTTGGAGATCCAGCTTTTTTGGCGCCATTCAAAAAGAGCATTTCTAGCCTTCAAATTTTTGATAATACCCAATACACCCAATCTGGAGCAGCACAGTTGTTATTTGGCGGCTATTCTACCACAGCAAAGATACTTGCAGATGTAAATGATTTTATCGAAGGTGGGACTAGAAATCGTCTTATCAAGACAAGACTAAAGTATGCTGATCCTCGTGAAGTAGGTATAGATCCAACAGATCTAGTGGGCATAGACGCCATTGTAAATACGGCTATTGATGATAAAGCTATACCAGGGTGTCAAGTATTAGTCGCTAAGGAAGGAAAGATAATCTACTCCAAAGGCTTCGGATATCAAACCTATGATAATATTAGCGAAATAGAAACAGATCATTTGTATGATTTAGCGAGTATCACCAAAGTAGCGTCCACTACGCTGGGTATTATGAAACTGGAAGAACAAGGAAAATTAGATTTAAAAGATAGGTTAAAAAATTCAATTGAAATTAGTAATAGTTCGAGATTGAAAAATATCTACCTCCGTGATTTACTTCTCCATCGTTCTAACCTGCAACCGAATATGCCCATCTCTGATTTTGTGGGAGTAGAGGATAGCTTACTAGTAACCTGCAACGATTTGTATTGCCAGAAAAAAACAGCGGTACACGCAAAGGCAGTCGCGAAAGACTTTTATATCAATAACGAAAAAATAAGCACTCTCTGGGATAATGTGTACAAACTAAAGCCCTATAAAAAATCTAAGTACAGATACAGCGATGTCAACTTCAATATTTTACAAAAAGTTATAGAAAACAAAGCTAAAAGAGGATTGAATAACTATATCGATCGGGAATTTTACACAAGACTCGGCTTGAGAAATTGCGCATACAATCCGCACGAAACAAATCCTATGACTAAGCTGGTTCCAACAGAGTTTGATAAAAAGTGGAGAAAGCAAATTTTAAGAGGCTTTGTACACGATGAGTCTGCCGCTATCCAAGGAGGAGTCGCTGGAAACGCAGGTCTATTTAGCAATGCAGAAGATCTAGCCTATTTATTTCAGATGCTATTAAATGGAGGAGACTATGGTGGAAGGAGATTCTTGAAAAAAGAAACCATTGATAAATTTGTAACCCCTCCGTATTACAGTAAACGTGGGTACGGATTTGATAAGCCAAGAGGCAGATATACGGAGTCCTGCAGTGCAAAAGCTTCAAAGAAGACTTATGGTCACTCAGGATTTACAGGGACATGTGTTTGGGTAGATCCAGAAACAGAGTTGGTATATATCTTTCTTTCTAACCGAATTTATCCGAGTATAGACAATCGTAAATTATTTAAGGAAAAGTATAGAGGCAGAATACACTCTGTTATCTACGACGCTATAGATTCTTACCAATGGGTTACACCAGACCCAGAAAAACCTAATATCAAGACTAAATTAATTCAGTCTTAGAGTGATTCTATTCTATTGGGATAATCCGTTATGATTCCATCTACTCCTGCCTTAATCATTTTCCGCATGTCTTTGTGTTCATTCACAGTCCAAGGTATGAGCTTCATTCCTTTTGCATGAACCTTTTTCGCCAAGCGCTTTGATACAAATCTAAAATATGGGCTATAGATGTCTGGTACAAAACTAATCTTAGACATATTTTTATCAAAGGTAGATAGATTTTCTATCAAATAAGCCAGTACGATTTTGTCATTTTTCTTGTGTATTTCTTCTAGTATATTGATATCAAATGATTGTAGATTGAGTCGCTCCGAAATACCCAATTCTTCGATTTCAGAAAGAATAATATCTACATATTCGCCAGGTTCAGGAGTGTAAATATTATACCAAGAGGGGAGGCTTTTAATTTCTATATCATACCAAGGAAGCTTGAGCTTATTGTCCATACAATATTGGTCCACCGACTTTACCATATCCTTCATGGAAGGTTTGTGAGCCGCCATAGGCTTCTGATTTGGGAACTTTGTGTTTCCTCGAATGCCACAGTCATAAGTCTTTATTTCGTCATAGGTAAGCTCTAAAATGCGTATTTGTTTATGTTCTGCCTTTGATAGGGGTCTGCCATCTGGATGACTGCACAATGCTTCTTCCATCCATGGGTCATGAGACACAATCACCTGTCTGTCTTTGGATATGACGACATCACATTCTAGTGTAGTGACATAGTCCAATGCTTTGATGAAGGCAGGGATAGTATTCTCTGGAAGCAAGCCCCTACAGCCACGATGCCCCTGAAAATCAATTTTTGATTTAACTTCCATTATATATCTTTTACTTGTGCTACATCCAGTGAGTATGCTAAGGAAAAACGCAAGGATGAATGCCAGTTTCATGCAAATTTAATTTTCTCAAAAGTAGGAAATGAAATTGGATTCCTCTAAAAATGATTAATTTTATCGAGTGAAAGCACTTTTTCAGTTTACGTTATTTTTTATCCTACTCTTTACAATGATGACTTGTATGAATTACGAAGGCAATGCAGAAAGGCAACGATTTTTTGATAAAAAAGCCGTAGTGGATTCGCTACTTTTAAAACATCAAACAGCCCCAGGCCAGTACCAAATCAAAATGCAGGCATTCAAAGCAGAACGACTCTTACATGTATACTTGAGTACTAATAACACCGATTGGTTGAAAGTTAGAACCTATCCTTTTTGCAATTTTTCTGGTGACTTAGGGCCTAAGCTAAGAGAAGGAGACCGGCAAATCCCTGAAGGAATCTATAAAATCAAGGTGTTCAATCCCGAAAGTAAGTTTTACTTGTCTATGGGCTTAGATTATCCAAATGCTAGAGATATGAAAATTGCAGATCCTGAAAACCCTGGCTCAGATATATACATCCATGGAGGCTGCCGCACCGTAGGCTGCATACCTATCACCGATGAAAAGATTGCGGAGTTATATTTGCTTTCGAAAACCGCTGAGAAAAACATTGAAGTGATTATTTTACCCTATATCCCAAATGAAGAAAATCATTTAAATTATGCAGAAGAATATCCACAACACCAAGCCTTTTGGGGGGCTTTATTTTCTGATGCTAAAGTTCTTTAATCTTTATGGCAAACATATTTATATACGCAAAGTGATAAATTACGATAGGACTCTTTTTGAAAAAGTAATTAGCTTAGAATGATATAGATTAATAAGTTTTCCTTACAAGGAAAATAAATTTGTTAAAAATTTTGATTTTATATATTGTTGCGTTACACATAAAAAAACTATAAAAATTACCATTTTGTTCTCTCTTTCTCTCTCTCTCTCTCTGATTTTTATACCTAATATTAATGCACAAACTATTCGAGTACTCAATAATTTAGAAGCCGCAAGTCTTAATGTAGATAGCCCAATACTTGAATATTACGACAATAAAGTCGATGGACATTCTAGCATTACATAAGCCATGAAGTAAATTCTGATTTCATAAATATAAACACCAATCCAAATATTGAAAGCGATTTTGTACCTGAATTATCGAATACTTATTATGTAGTAGATATATTAGGTAGAGAAATTCTGCACCGAGAAAATGGAGATATGGATAATATAATCACTGTTCATCAAATGCTAAGACAGGTATACTCTGGAGTTTATTTTATAGTTGCTTTTGATGCCGAGGGAAAGAAATCAATCACAAAACACGCTTCAACACACTAAATCATTATGTCACCAAAAAATATAGTACTCACCATTTTTCTATTGGTTTCTAACTT
>CAYZUW010000071.1:13573-14322 GCA_964481325.1 uncultured Saprospiraceae bacterium | reverse complement strand
GAGGCAAGCCTACGACTAGAGAGCTAAGGCTGAATGAAGGATGAGCGAACGAGCGAATACAAAGGCAGCCTATAGCGAACAAGAGTAGGAGTAGTCGAGTAGGAGTGGATAGCACGGTCATGCTTTTCGATAGCCATCGAAAGCATGATGACCCATAAAAAAACAGCTGACTCAAAAGAGAATCAGCTGCTTTGTAAGCATAGCAAAATTTGCTTTGCGTATAAATTATTTTACAACTACTTGGATGTTATTGTTGTCTGCACCGTCAGTCATACCTTTAGTTGATAATTGACTTGCATTTACACCTAATGTAGTTAATATTTGTTGAATCAATTTAGCTCTACCAGTTGCAATTGCTTTATTCTTACCAAAAGCTTGAACTTGAATTTTAGCATTTGGGTCAGCCTTTAATGCTGAAGCTAAAGCCATAACTTCATCCTTACTGTAGTTTGTAATTTTGTTACCAGAAGGGTCAAAAGTAATGTCAGATAGTGTATAAGCAGAAGCACTAGATCCAGTTTTGAACATACCAGCAAATTTTTCTTTTGCTGCCATTCCTGCTGCAGAAAGCGCGCCTCCAGTAGCATTTGCTGCATTACCAGCAGCATCCATAGTTTTATCAGCGGCATTCTTAATTTTTCCTCCTAGATTTCCTCCAGGTTTTTTCATTCCGTCAGCCATTTTACCATCAACCATTTTGCCTGCAGTGTTTTTAGCGCCATCAATCATTTTTCCAGCTTTATTAGCAG
>CAYZUW010000071.1:0-13473 GCA_964481325.1 uncultured Saprospiraceae bacterium | reverse complement strand
CATCTCCAGCCATACCTTTAGCACCATCAACCATTTTTCCAGCTTTATTAGCAGCATCTCCAGCCATACCTTTAGCACCATCAACCATTTTTCCAGCTTTATTAGCAGCGTCTCCCGCCATACCTTTAGCACCATCAACCATGTTTCCAGCTTTATTAGCAGCGTCTCCCGCCATACCTTTAGCACCATCAACCATGTTGCCCGCTGCATCTTTCATAGAGCCAGCCGCACCTGCTACTGCGTTACCAGTTGCATCTATTGTTTTAGTTGCTGCATTGGCTGCATTTCCAGCCATATTTTTAGCACCATCAGTCATAGTAGTAGTAGCATCTGCAACTTTACTTGTTGCACCACCCATATAATTCCATAAAAAGCCACCAATAGCTACTAAAGCTACTAAAGGTAAAGCCCATCTTATCCATGATCCACCAGTGCTAGCTACATCTGCAGTAACACTTGTTGCTTCTTTAACTGTCTCTCTAGCTGTAGAAGCCATATTAGTAGCTGAAGATGCTACAGTAGAAGCAGCAGAAGAAACTGCATCAGTTACTTTTTCTGTGGGACTAGAAAATCCAAGGATCGAACCCATACCGGCTGGTAATGCTGAAGCGATGTGTTCTTTTTGTCCCATCAACATATTCATAAGACCGCTAGCGTTAAGACCGCCAGTCTTTACTTGCTTGCCGATCATACCCATGACAACTGGAGCAAGAAGATTCATAAGGCTAGAAGAAGAACTTCTGCGCATTCCTGTTACACTTGTAACAACATCTAATACAGAACCTAACTTACTTCCTCCAAAAAGAGAGCTTGTTAAAAGGCTACCAGCGTTCATAAGGTTGCTAGTAGAGCTACCTCCACTAAACATGCTACCCATAGAATCCATGATTCCTCCATGGTGATTACCCTTTGTAATCATGTCAAGTAGACCGCTTGCGCCTGATTCAGTACTAGCTTTGCCGATTACACCTCCTAAAAGAGATGGTAATAATGCAGCAATACCAGATGAGGTATTTGCGCTGCTTTCGCCAAGAAATTTACTTGCTTGATCCACTACAGAACTGCCCATTTGGTCCTGAAGCATTTTTAATAAATTAATAGACATAGAATTTCGATTTTGATTTTGAATTAATCTGAAAATAAATTGTAAAGAATAATTTTATTTGGAACGAATACTATGATACTCGTTTAAAGTTTTGCTTTTTGTGTTTCTCTTCCATTCTTTTTACGTATCTCCTTATATAAAGTCACAAACAAGATACTAAATTCTTCGGGTTAGACCTTATTTTAATGCATTGAAAAACTAAAATCAAGGAATTATAAACCAAATTTAATTTGGGGAGTACCCCTTTTTACCCCAATATGAGGCAAGTAGAAAGCCAGAAATCAAGTGCCATATCCCCCACCAAGCCGCTATTATGGCCATTCCACCTAATCCATCAAAAAAGTTGAAAATAAGTATCAAGGCAAGCCCTGTATTCTGAATTCCCGTTTCAATGGATATAGCCCTTGCGCTGTATTCAGGCAGATTATTTAATCTTGCAAAGCAATAACCCATAAGTAATGCTAGTGCATTATGGACCAAGACAATTAAAAATACCCAGTGGACAAAGTTGCGAAGGTCTTCGAATTTTAGATATATCGCTACCACTGCAAAACTCACAAAGATGATCATGGCGAAGGCTTTGACAAAGCGGTTTATCTTTTGGGTGAATTTCGGCAAATAATGATTGGATAGCATACCTAGAGCTAGAGGAATAAAAATAAGCAAAAAGATGGTTTGTATCATTTGATCTGGTGACACTCTAATCGAAATAGCACTATCTACAGGGATAAACTTTGTCCAGATTGAAAAGGATAAAGGAGTCAGGATGATGGCACTTACAGTAGTGATGCTGGTCATTAAAATACTTAAAGCTGTATTTCCTTTAGACAAATGAACTGCGTAGTTTGAGACATTGCCTCCTGGACAAGCCGCTATGAGCATCATCCCTAGTGCAATAGAGCTAGCTGGCTTAAATGCATAGACTAAGGCAATAGACAATAAAGGGAGTAAGATAAGCTGAGAGCTTAGGCCGACCAATACAGCCTTAGGTTGTTCTAGCACCTTCTTAAAATCTGAAATTTTGATATCCAAGGCTACAGCAAACATCAAAAAGGCAAGGCATATATTCAATACGAATAATTGTCCCGTTCCAAATTCAAACTGATGCAAATCAATATCCGTCATAATTATGTAAGGTAATAAAGCTTTGAGTAAATTTACTTTTTTATAGTAATGGTTCGGTAATTTTTGAAAATTGAGTCCACTCCGGAAACTAGGGGTTTGCAAAAAATGGAAAATATCGCCAAAAGAGACTTTTGTGGTTTCGTGAATTTGTTTAACAAAAATCAAGGGAAGGTGCCTTATTAGATATTGGTATATATCCCATTTTGCAGCATTTTTGCTTCTAGGAAAACCTACAGAAATACAGGCAAAGGCTGAATTTGGAGAAACTGGAGTAGACGTGAAAGTGGACATCGAATTCTTATATGACAATACCTGTAGTGCCTCATTGACTTATTCTTTATTAGAATACACAGCCTCTGATTTGATTATTGAAGGAGAGTGGGGGACACTAGAAGTAGGTCACCGTTTTCACGGTCTTAATAAATATGACCTGAGAATTAAGAATAAAGTCCGAAAAACCTCAAATTTTAAGTATAATTGTAACGGCTATATGTATGAAGCCAATGAAGTGGCACGTTGTATTAGTCTAAGTCAAGCTGAAAGTGAATTCATGCCACTTGATTTCACTACAGAGCTTATGAGTCTTTTGGATCAGGTTCGCAGTAAAGCGGGCATTTTTTATTTACTATATGATGTTTAATACAATGAAGCATTTTATCTTTTTAATTCTATTTACATGGCTAGCGGTAGACTGTGTTAAGGCGCAGGATATAGATTTTTCTCAAAAGCCCTTAGAAATGGATAAGCTTATTACTAAAATTGCTTTTGGGTCATGTAATAATCAAAAGAAAGATCAAAGCTATTGGGCAAATATTGCCTCGGATAATCCAGATTTATGGATTTGGTCTGGAGATATTATCTATGCGGATACAGAAGATATGCGTTTGAAGGCGGATGAATATCAAAAACAAAAAATCAATCCTGACTATCAAAAATTTTTAAACCAAGTTCCTGTTCTCGGGACTTATGATGACCATGACTATGGAGTAAATGATGCGTGTAAAACGTACCCGAAAAAAGCAGCATCACGTGACTTGCTTTTAGATTTTTTAGATGTTCCAGAGGACCAACCTGTCCGCAAAAGAGAAGGGGCATTTCAGTCCTATACCATTGGCCCAGAAGATCAACAAGTAAAAATATTGCTGCTTGATACTAGGTATTTCCGAGACGAGTTAGAAAAAAGTGAGGATAGCGACCAACGTTATGTGCAAAACAAACAAGGAGATGTATTAGGATATGATCAGTGGAAGTGGCTAGAAAGAGAATTGACGGATTCGAAAGCAAAAGTCCATATCTTCGTTTCAAGTATCCAATTGATTCCTGAAGAGCAAGGCTTTGAAAAGTGGAGTAACTTTCCTGCTGCGAGACATAAGTTTTTTAAATTACTCGTAAAAACCAACCCGATCTGCCCTATTATTATTAGTGGAGATCGCCATTTTGCTGAAATCTCTATGATAGAAATTCCTGATTTAATAGTTCCTTTATATGAAGTGACTAGTAGTGGACTTACACATGCCAGGACTGAAAAGAAAGATGAGCCGAATAGATATAGAGTAGGTGACATCATGCCTGTACTCAACTATGGTATTCTGAGAATAGATTGGTCCGAAGAATTGCCACAACTGACTACTGAGATCAAGGGGATTGACAGTAATCTTTTGCAAGAATGCCAAATTGAATAATATCTTTATTAAAGCTGAAATGTCTCAACCCAATTTCTTTTGAATTTAAGAGCTTTTTCTAATAGGTCACGAATATAAGTTTCTCTAATGTATTATATGTCTCATGGCACTTGACCGTATATTAAATAGAGACAAATTCTATTTTAGCTCCTATTTTACGCTCATTCCTGTCGTAGACTTTCTAGAAAAATGCCACTTCATAACCAAATGTTGGGTAATGTGTTTGAATATGAAAAATAGCCTTACTTTTGTGCCCTGAATTTAATAAAATGGAAAAAACAGATATACTAATAATAGGTGCAGGCCCTTGCGGTCTATTCACCGTTTTTGAGGCAGGATTGGTTAAACTTAAATGCCACTTGGTTGATTCTCTACCGCAGACAGGTGGTCAATTATCAGAGATATATCCTAAAAAACCGATATATGATATACCAGGTTTTCCCAGCATCTTAGCGGGGGAGTTGGTAGACAATCTCATGAAGCAGATCGAGCCCTTTAAGCCTGGTTTTACTTTAGGTGAAAGAGCGGAAAGCATTGAGCGATTAGAGGACGATAGTTTTGTTTTGACGACGAGCAGAGGCACCAAGATCAATGCACCCGTTATTTGCATTGCAGGTGGATTGGGTTGTTTTGAACCTCGCAAACCGCCTATCGACAATCTCAGCCAGTTTGAAGATAATGGCGTCGAGTACATTATCAAGGACCCAGAGTTTTATCGCGACAAACGAGTAGTTGTAGCAGGTGGAGGCGACTCTGCTCTGGACTGGACTATCTTTTTGGCAGACGTGGCAAGCGAGGTGATGTTGATCCATAGGCGTAAAGATTTCCGAGGTGCATTAGACTCTGTAGAGAAAGTAATGGAGCTATCTGAAGCAGGAAAAATAAAACTATTGACCAATGCCCAAGCAGTGGGCTTAAAAGGAAATGGCAAATTAACCGATGTGGTTATAAAACATAAAGAGCAGGGAGAAATAGTCCAATCGACGGATCATTTTGTACCTCTTTTTGGTCTGTCTCCAAAGCTCGGACCCATTGCAGAATGGGGACTCAATATTACCAAGAATGCCATCGAAGTAGACACCACGGATTATAGTACCAACGTGCCAGGCATCTATGCGATAGGCGATATCAACACCTATGAAGGTAAGCTCAAATTGATTCTTTGTGGATTTCACGAAGGAACAATTATGGTGCAGTCCGCTTTCAAGCGCATCAACCCAGACAAAAAATTAAGCTTCAAGTACACGACCGTCAATGGTGTGAATGGCTTTGATTAAATAAATATTTTGGGACCTACCCAGACAAGATAAGCGAAAAACTTAGCCTATCTTGTCTGGGTCGCTACGATACAGGGCTCGCTCTTCGCTCGGCCACCTCCCGAAAAGGGTCGGCGTCTTCACCCTACGGGTTCACCCTTCCTCATCGCTAGTCCGTTTTTCTCATCAAAAAAATATTGAATTCCCTGTTCCTTTTTTAATTGTTCTGCATTATGATATCGCATGCAAGAAGCAAACTATCTGTAGTACCTACTCTCCATAATACTCATCGGAAAGTAGTTTGGAACTTTTCTGCTCTTTCTTTTGACCACTATCTACGTTGTGAATACTCACTGATGCTAAGGCATCGGTTGCGTTTCATGCCATGATATTGACCAAAATAAATTCGCATAAATTGTCCCAAACCAATTTCTATTGAGTATAAGATAGATTGCATTACACCAATTTGGTATTAATAAAATTTTCTAACGTCAGTTCTTTTCTACTGCTAATATCTTAATTGCAGCTGGAAGAGGACAACTAAAAATTGCAACGCCATGTCTATACCTAAGGAACCGCGTCAGTTGATGATCAATCTGATGTACCTCGTACTAACCGCCCTGCTTGTACTGAATGTTTCTGCTGAAGTAATGAATGCATTTTTTGACCTAGACAATAGCTTCAAAAAATCGATGCTGATCGCGAATGAAGATGCAAACAACACACACCGTACCATCAAGAAAGCTTTGTCCTCCAAAAAGAAATTAGCACCCGCCATCAATACAGGGATAGAGAAAATGAATCGGAAGATTGACTCCTTGGTAGATTATATTTCTTCCATTCAAAACCAGCTGGTAGACGATACAGGAAATCGCAATGGGATATTGGATGAAGAGGATTATGTCAAAGGAAAGCCCAAAGGCACAAAAAATAAAGACGTAAGTAATAGACTCTTGGTCAATAATGGGGAAGGAGAAAATATAAAATCACAGATCTTCAAATTGAAAAGCGATTTGGTACAGATTTATCATGAAGTCATTTCTGACCCAGAAATTCGAAAAGCAAAAACCTATAAAGATGAAGATATTGCAGAGATTATCAAAAGCCTAGAATACAATCTGCCCCTGTACATCGAATCAGAAGAAGACATTCAAAAGAAGTCCAAAGATGGAAAACGCTTGACTTGGTCACAGTACAAATTTCAGCACATGCCGCTGGCTGCAGTACTACCGATATTGAGTAAACTGCAAAACGATGCGGAGACTTCTCGATCAATGATTATGTCTAAGTTGGCCAGCCTGACGGGAGGGAACAATATTAAACTGAATAATTTTTTCCCAGTTATTGTCCCCGAAAAAGGATATGTGATTGATGGCGAACCCTTCAAGGCTCGGGTAACTATCGGAGCGTATTCAAATGAGTTTGCCAAAACCTCTTCCATATATGTGAACGGGCGCGAAGTAAAAATTGGAGCAGATGGTTGGGGAGATTATACGGAAACAGCCAATACCATGGGGCCACAAAAACTAAACTTGAAAGCAAAAGTTTTTAATCCTCATTCCAAAGAACGATTCGAAGAGTTTGATGAATTCGAATATGAAGTGGGAAGTCGATCCGCTGCAGTCTCCGCGACTATGATGAATCTCTTTTATATAGGCGTTGATAACCCCATAGATGTATCTGTAGCAGGAGTGAATAGTAATTCTGTTCAAGTGAAGTGCGATGGCTGTAGTCTGCGTAAGAGTGGCAACCAATATGTAGCAACGGCCACTAAACCAGGACGTGCAAAAGTTTTAGTTTCGGCGGAAGGCTTTCCTTCAACTGCTTATGAGTTTAGAGTAAAAAGAATACCTGATCCCTTGGCCAAGTTGGGAGACGGTTTGAATAAAGGAGGAGGCCCGATGGGCAATGGAGAGTTTAAATCCTACAAAGGCTTAGAGGCTTATCTTAAAGATTTTGAGTTTGATGCGCACTGCAATATTATCGGATATATGCTGACTAGACACAAGAAAAATGATGACCCCGTAAGCGTGAAAAACGATGGTAAAAATTATAACGCAAAGTCAAGAAGACTAGTAGATCAAGCACGATCTGGAGACCACTTTTATTTCGATGATATTTACGCCAAGTGCCCAGGCGATGTCAATAGAAGAAAGTTGCCCAACATGGTTTTTAAAATTAGGTAGACTTTAAACCAATTGTGTTTTGATTTATAATTTTCCAAAAATCACCAAACCATTATTGGATATAGCTGTTAAGGAAGCATTATAAGTACTTTGATCCGAAATAATTCGTTAGGATAATAACTATGGTTCGGAAATAAATTTTAAATCGCAGACAACTAGAATGCTATAGTCATCTGCAGGGGATTTATAATCGCATAAAAGCCAGGCATTTGCTGTTGGTTGAATTATACATTTTTAAAAATTGCCGAACCATTAAAAAACAAAAACAACAACAATGAAATTTCTAACTATTATTGCATCCTTAATTTTATGTGCATCCACAGCTATCTTCGCTGGTACAGATGTGGAGCAAACCAATATCTATCTACTCACTGGCCAAGGAGCGGATGAACGCTTGTTTAAGAATCTTACTTTTCCAGAGGAATATTGTGTGAACTATATCGAATATACTACGCCTACCTTTGAAACAAGCCTAAAAGAATATGCGCAAACCTTGTCTCAACAGATTGACACTACAAAGCCTTTTATTTTATTTGGCGTTTCACTAGGAGGTATGCTCGCTACGGAGATGACAGATTTTCTGCAGCCCGAAAAGACTATCATATTGGCAAGTGCTAAAAACACCAACGAACTACCTCGTACATTCAAATTTCAGAAGAAAGTACCACTGTATAAATTGGCAGGAAAAAGAAATGTGAAATGGGGTGCTAGATTTTTACAACCTATCGTCGAGCCTGATCGTCGAAAGGAAAAAGAGACCTACAAAGCGATGATAGATGACAAAGATCCAGAGTTTTTGTTGCGCACTATACCCATGATTATGAAGTGGGAACGAACGGAGCATAATCCTAATATTATCCACATTCACGGGACAAAAGATCATACGATTCCTTATAAAAATGTCAAGTGTAATTATACAGTAGACGGCGGCTCTCACATGATGACCCTCACGAATAGTGAAGAGATTAATAAGATTTTAGAGACTATTCTATGATTGACTTGCTTAGATTTTAACATATTTTCGTTATTTATTGATACTTTAGCAAGGCTGAATTTTCAGCTTTAATATTAATGTATATATAAATGCGCTTTTCTTTTATTTTCATTCTATTTGGATTTCTATTTCAAGGAGTTCAAGCTCAAAAAATTGATGTTACAAAGCTAGAAAATCTCAAAATGAGAAATATCGGTCCGGCTGGTATGAGTGGCAGGGTGACCTCTATCGATGTAAATCTTTCTAGTCCAGAAAATATATTTATCGGAACCGCATCCGGAGGTGTTTGGCATTCAAATAGTGGCGGGGTAAGATGGGAGCCTATTTTTGATGAAGCGCCCCTCCAGTCTATAGGGTCATTAACAATCAATCAACAAAACCCAGCAGAAATTTGGGTAGGTACTGGTGAAGGTAATCCTAGAAATTCTCAGAACAGTGGAGAAGGCATTTTCAAAACCATTGATGGCGGGAAGACTTGGAAGCGGATGGGACTTGAAAAGACGCGTGTCATTCATAGAATTATTATTGATCCTACGGATTCGGATATCGTATATGCTGGAGTACAAGGTCAATCTTGGGGGAGCAATACAGAAAGAGGTGTTTTCAAAACTACCGATGGAGGTCAGACATGGAATAAAATTCTTTATGCAAACGAAAATACTGGAATAGCTGATTTGGTAATAGATCCATCCAACCCAAATAAATTAATAGCGGCCATGTGGGAGTTTGGTCGTAAGCCTTGGACATTCAAGTCTGGTGGCCCTGGTTCAGGTATGCACATCACCTATGATGGTGGTCAAACTTGGAAAAAACTGGATGCAAAAGAGAATGGAATGCCAAAAGGAGAGCTGGGACGAATTGGTCTTTCTTTTGCTCCATCGAAGCCAAATATACTATATGCTTTGATAGAAGCTAAAGAGAATGGTTTGTACAAATCCGTAGACGGAGGAGAAAAATGGAGTCTAGTATCTAAAAAGAATATAGGAAATAGACCTTTCTACTACGCAGATATTTTCGTGGATAGTGGAAATGAGAATCGTCTTTGGAATCTTCATACTTATGTGACTAAGAGTGAAGATGGGGGTAAGACATTCAAAACCATATTGGATTATGGCAAAGGCGTACATCCAGATCACCATGCTTTTTGGCAACATCCAGATGATCCCAATTTTATGATTGAAGGAAACGATGGAGGAATAAATATTTCGAGAGACAATGGCGTGAATTGGAGATTCGTGGAGAATATTCCTGTAGCTCAGTTTTATCATATCAACTACGATATGGAAATACCTTATAATATAGGAGGGGGTATGCAAGATAATGGTTCTTGGGTAGGCCCTAGCAGTATTTGGAAACGTGGAGGAATCCGTAATGCAGATTGGCGCGAAGTAATGTTTGGAGATGGATTCGATATGGTCTTCAAGCAAGGAGACAGCCGATACCTATGGTCTATGTCTCAAGGTGGGTTTCTAGGATATGTAGACAGAGAGACGGGCTATACACACTTTGCAAAACCTCTACATCCAGATGGTATAGAGCTGAGATTTAATTGGAATGCTGCCATAGCTCAAAATCCTTTTGACAAAGAAAGTATATACTTCGGAAGTCAGTTTGTGCATAAAAGTATGGATAGCGGTAAGAGTTGGGAAATCATTTCTCCAGACCTTACCACCAATGATAGCACTAAAATTAGACTTGGCTTTAAGACGGGTGGTTTGACACCAGACGTTACGCGGGCGGAAAATCACGCAACTATATTATCTATCCTGCCAAGTCCTGTAGATGAGGATGTAATCTGGGTAGGGACAGATGATGGCAGACTGCAGCTCACTAAGGATGGAGGCGAAAATTGGTCTGACTTAGCGAGCCGTATGCCAGGTGCTCCAAGCAATTGCTGGATACCATATATAGAGGTGTCTCAAAAGAATGCTGGTGAAGCTTTCATTGTTGTCAATCATTATAGACAAAATGACTGGAAGCCATATTTGTATCATACTACTAATTATGGACAAAGCTTCAACCGTATCGTGGGACCTGACCAAGTACAAGGACACACGCTATCAGTAGTACAGGATCCAATAGAGGAAAATTTGCTTTTCTTAGGGACGGACTACGGATTGTATTTTTCATTAGACAAAGGAAGGAATTGGAATAAGTGGATGAAAGACTTTCCATCTGTTTCTACCAGAGATTTAAAAATTCACCCAAGAGACCATGATTTGATTGTGGGTAGTTTTGGTAGAGCGGCCTGGATATTCGATGATATCGAAGTATTTCGTGCCTTAGCTAAATCAAATGGAGATTTGCTGAAAGAAGACTTCAAGGTGATTTCTTCTACTGTAGGGTATCAAGCGAATATTCGATCAGTAGATGGAGTGCGCTTTACGGCGGACGCCAATTTTATTGGAGATAATAAATCTGCTAATCCTATGATTACGATGTGGGTGAAAGAGAAGGAGAAAAAAGAAAAACATGAAATGCCAACTGCTATCGAAGGCAACAAAAAGAAAAAGAATAAGAAAAAAAGTAAGAAAGATGAAATGACCAAAGAAGAGGGAGCGGATAAAAAGATGGACAAGAAGAAAATGAAGAAAGGTGGCTCTAAGGTAACAATCAATGTGCTTGATATAGCTGGAGATACTTTGCGTACTTTTTCTAGAAAATTGAAGCCAGGTATGAATAGGCTGCAATGGGGCATGAATAGAGATGGTATTCTATTTCCATCTTGGCGAGAGCCGCAGAAGGATGCAGATCCTCCAGGAGGAGGAGCAGATGTAGTGCCTGGTACCTATAAGATGATATGCACTTACAATGATATAAAAGATTCAGTAATGATAGATGTCAAGTTGGATCCAAGACTTAATATAACTTCTAGCCAGGTGGCTCAGAAAGAAGTCATGATCAAAGAATTTTATCAAACTATAGAGGTAGCAAAAGAGGCTTTTGACAGATTGAAAGAGGCTAATAAAACAATAAGTTTGGTCAATTCTCAAATGAAAAATGCGCCGGATACAATACAAACTCAAATAAAGGAATTAGGGGGTACACTGCAAGATACTATCAAACAAATGCAATATATGTTTTTGGCTCCCCAGGATGCTAAAGGAATTACAAGGTCGGATGACAGAGTAGTTTCATATCTATCCACAGCCCAACGATATATATTTAATGCGCAAGGACAAAGTAGTCAAATGTCTGATATCGCTAAAGAACAAGCACAGAATAAATTGAATAAAGCGCTACCTATTATTAATGCCTTTTTTGAGAAAGAGTGGATCGACTATCAAGAAAAAGTGAAAGCCGCTAGAGCGCCGTTGTTTAAAAAATATGAACCCCTAAAATTGGAGTAGATTCAAAAAGTGACTATATTAGTTTTAATGGTTCGGTAATTTTAGGTAAATTATAAATCGAAGCTCAATAAATGTTTGCTTTTCAATTGATTATGCACAAGAGGTCAACCTAGCTACTGGATTTTCATGGCAGCGATTTAAAATTTATTGAAGAGATATAAAGTAGTATTATTTTTAATCACATGAGTCCACTCTGGAAACTAGCGGACTGCAAAAAATGGACTATTTTGGATGATATTTTTCATTCTCGAAATTCAGTGATGCCTGAGCATCAGTAGATTGAGAAAATGATAAATATCGCCAAAAGAGACAGTTTGTGGTTTCGTAAGTTTTCGGAGTGAACTCTTTACATAATTTTAAAATATAAATGATGGGGTCAAATCAATTACAAAATAGAGAAATTAATCAGAGTATCTTGATGAGTGATGCTCGAAGTGATTTAAGCGGCCGATGGGGAACCGCAGTAGCTATAATGCTGATATATATGGTAGTCAGCATTGGCTCCTCATTTCTATCATTTGTTTCCATACTCATATCGGGCCCTTTGGCTTTAGGCTTTGCCATGGTAGGCTTGGGTTTCGCCAAACAAGATCACGTAGAAGTAGCAACACTGTTTGATGGATTTAAGAATTTTGGAAAAGCCATAGGTGTAACAATATTGATGGGCTTAGGGATTGTTGTAGGCTTTATTTTACTCGTTATACCAGGAATTATTTTAGCGCTTGGATGGGGTATGTCTATGTTTATTTTAGCTGATAACCCACACATGAGAGTTATAGATGTATTGAGTGCAAGTTGGGATCTTACAAATGGATATAAATTTGATTTATTTATCCTTGCTCTGAAATTTTTGGTTCTTGGAATTTTATGTTTGCTTACTCTTGGGATAGGATTCTTATTTCTTAGTCCATATTATCAAACAGTAATGGGTAAATTTTATTTAGAACTAAAAATAGCGAAGGGGCTTGATGAAGAAGAGGACGACATCACAAAACATTTAGTAGTATAGTAGGTATTAGTATTCTTAATACAAAAAATAAAATTATTAATTAATGGACTCAGGAGTAATAATCGTAGTATTGTTGGTGGTGCTATATCTAGTCATCTTGGTGAAAGAACGATTAGAATTGCCATCTATTTAAAAAGGAATTCTTAAAGGAATAGAGGTTTCGTTGAGTATTACTTTTTTGTTTTATCTCGGCAATCTCATTACTGATTTGAATATTATAAGCAATAGAAATTTTACAATGGGAATTTCCTTGGCAATAATTTTCATATTTAGTTTTTCGGCAAGAAAGCTTTCACAATTAAATGAATAAAATAATTTTTTAGTGTTTTTTTTGGACTAGCGTTGTGCAATGGTGAGGGCGATAGCCCGAAGTGTTGTGCCTGTCCCCAGACAGGAACAATACCGAGCGGACTCGCGAGTCATGGAACATAGCGACTCTGATATTTTGTACTGCATTTTTCAGGCAGTACAAAATAGCAGAGTAGGCTCCTGATGAAAAGTTTAAATTTTGTGATATTTATTGATAGTCTAATTCGTGTCTCTTTCCAATACAGATTAATTTTTCTTTGTGTACTTTAAATAAAAAAATAGTGAGCACCCAACATAGACGTAAATTTTTACAGCAATTTTTAAAGGGAAGTGCAGCGCTATCAGCTTATCCTTGGCACCAGCCATTTGTCAAAGATTTTTCAGAATTGGTAATGGAAGGAGATTCAGACGAAAGATATTGGAAGAAAGTCAGAAAGCAATATACAGTCAGTAATGA
>CAYZUW010000070.1:0-14381 GCA_964481325.1 uncultured Saprospiraceae bacterium | reverse complement strand
CCCGAATATCTTTACCATCAATCTTAATTGCACCACCTGTCACATCATGAAATCGTCCTATCAAATCAACTAAAGTAGACTTTCCACTTCCAGAGGGACCTACTAGAGCTATAATTTTCCCTTTTGGGATATTGAGATTTACACTTTTTAATACGTTCTCACCCTCAGAGGAATAAGAAAATCTAACTTCTTCAAATTGTATACCTTGATTAAAAGTAGCTAAAGGCTGTGCATTAGGTTTGTCAACAATCGTATTTTTATGATGAATGATGTCATTCACTCTCTCTACTGCAGCGAGCCCTTTACGGATATTGTAATAGGCGTTGCTTAATTTTTTGGCTGGTTCAGTTACATGCCAAAAGGATACAATGAAGGCCATAAAAGTAGACTTCGATAACTCTTCGATTAGGATTAAATGATACCCATATAAAATCAAAATGGCAAATATTCCTACACCTATAAATTCAGATAGTGGTGAAGAAATATCTCGCCTCCAAAGTAGTCTTGTTAAGACATCTTTATAATTGTTGTTAACTTCTAAAAATTTGGTTCTCTGATACTCTTCCGCATTAAATGCCTTTATCACTTTTAGGCCTGACAAGCCTTCTTCAAACAAAGACATTAAGGTACCTAGCTGACTTTGGGCTTCACTTGATTGTTTTTTTAACACACGCCCTATAAATACTATTAAAAGACTAGATACTATTAAGAGTAAAATAACAAACAAGGTTAGCTTCACACTTATAATTAACATCAAAGATAAAAAACCAACTATCATCAATGGTTCTCGTATAACGATTTCAATCATATGAAGCAAGCTCCATTGGAGTTCGTGTACATCGTTGGAGACTCTAGATATAATATCCCCTTTTTTACGTTCATTAAAAAAGCCAATGGGTAACACCAATGACTTCTCAAACATTTGCTGTCTAATGTCTCTTACTATTCCATTTCTAGCTGGCGTAATAAAAAAGAGAGATAAGTATCTAAATATATTTCTTAAGAAATACGCTAGCAGCAATATGGATAGTACAAACGCAAGTGCTTTCCATTGACCATGCTCCAGTATCATCTGTGATGAGTAGTAAAAAAAATAGTCTTGATAGCTTTCTGGGTCAAAGTATGAAAACTCAGGTTTTACAGTTACAATCTCCTCCTCTCCTAGCAATATGTTCAAAAATGGGATTAGAAGAGCAATGGAAAATATAGAAAAGATGACCATCAATATATTGCATATCACATTCAGCGCTACTCGAGATTTGTAGGGCAAAATAAAGGACAACATATCCCGAAGTGACTTCATAACTAGGGTATACTTTATTGAATTAGTACTACAACAACAATAAAACGAATTCGTTATTCCATTCGGCCAGTACTATAACCACACTCTACCTTGATGTAGTCTATTTTTTCTTCTTAGGCTCTTCTCCTATCTCAAAGGTATCCAGAAATCCAGTATTGAAATCTCCTTTTTTAAATGACTCATCTTTCATGATCATTTGATGTATCGGAACTGTTGTTTTAAGACCTTCTATAATGAACTCGTCTAAAGCACGTGCCATTTTCTTGATACACTCTTCCCTAGTTTGGGCTCTACAAATCAACTTAGCGATCATAGAATCATAATGAGGAGAAACAGTATATCCAGAATATACATGCGTATCTACTCTGACACCGTGACCTTTGGGAGAATGAAATGAAGTTATTGTACCCGGTGTTGGTCTAAAATTATTATATACATCCTCTGCATTTATACGGCACTCCATAGCATGCATTGTAGGGATATAGTTTTTCTTTCCAATTTTTTCTCCTGCAGCAATTTTAATTTGCTCCTTGATAAGATCATGATCGATCACTTCTTCAGTTACAGTATGTTCCACTTGGATTCGAGTATTCATTTCCATGAAGTAAAAATCCTTATGCTTATCTACCAAGAACTCCACTGTTCCTACTCCTTCATAATCTATTGCTTCCGCAGCTTTGATAGCAGCTTCTCCCATCTTCTTACGCAAAGCCTTGGTAAGGAATGGTGATGGTGCCTCTTCTATTAGCTTTTGGTGTCTCCTTTGGATCGAGCAATCTCTTTCAGACAAGTGAATCACGTTTCCATACTGATCTCCAGCTATTTGTATTTCTACGTGCCGAGGTTCTTCTACGAATTTTTCCATGTAGATACCATCATTCGAGAAAGAAGCTTTTGCTTCATTTCTTGCCATATCCCATGCGTCTACAAATTCATCTTTACTACGCACAATCCGCATCCCTTTTCCACCCCCACCGGCAGTTGCTTTAAGGATAACTGGGTATCCAATTTCCTTTGCAATCTTCATCCCTTGCTTGGCATCTTTGAGGAGTCCTCCAGATCCAGGTACAACAGGCACTTTGGCTTTAATCATGGTTTCCTTGGCCGTGATCTTATCTCCCATTTTGCGAATTTGTTCGGGAGTAGGGCCAATAAATTTGATCCCGTATTCCGTACATACTTCGGCAAAATCTGCATTTTCAGCAAGGAAGCCATATCCAGGATGCACTGCATCTGCATTGGTAATTTCTACGGCAGCCATTATTTTAGGAATAGACAAGTAGGATAATGCAGAAGACGCAGGCCCGATACAAACAGCCTCATCTGCAAATCTTACGTGCAAACTTTCTCTATCAACAGTAGAATAAACCGCGACTGTTTTGATACCCATTTCCTTACAGGTACGCACAATACGCAAAGCGATTTCTCCTCTATTTGCTATTAATATTTTTTTAAACATCGTTGTTCTTGGTATTTTGGAAATATCAAAGATTAAGCATTCGAGTCGACCATGTATAATACTTGATCATATTCTACAGGTGATGCATCGTCAATCATTACTTTGACTATTTTTCCAGATACTTCAGATTCTATTTCATTGAAAAGCTTCATTGCTTCTACAATACATACAACATCTCCTACACTTATGCTATCCCCCACTTTTACATAAGGTGGTTTTTCAGGAGAAGCAGCTCGGTAGAAAGTTCCTACTATAGGTGACTTGATCGCAATTAGATTAGAATCATTGCCACTAGCTTCTTCAGTTGCCTTTGCAGCTGGTGCTTCTGCCTTTGGAGTAGCAGCTGGTGCAGCTACCGGAGCGGCTGGTTGTGCTGAAATAATATGTTGCACAGGAGGTACTGCAGAAACAGGCATCATAGATGAAGACTGATTTGGATTACCTCCTTTAGAGTAATTTTCTGTTCTTATAGTTACTTCGAATTCAGTATTTCTATACTTAAATTCTGACAAGTTAGACTTGCTGATAGTTTTAATGAGTTCAGTTATTTCTTTATAGGTCATGCCTAAGCTTATTTGATTTTACGAAAATAGGGTTATTCTTTTACACGCTCCATGTAGCTAGAGGTGGCCGTTTCTATTTTGATTTTATCTCCAATATTAATAAATAATGGCACCTTGATTTCAGCACCAGTCTCAACTTTTGCAGGCTTACCTGCATTAGTAGCTGTATTACCTTTTTCCCCTGGTTCAGTATAAGTAACCTCCAGCACAATGTATTGCGGCATTTCAATAGTTAAAGGAACATCTTTTTGAGAGTCATAAAGAACCTCAATATTTGACCCCTCTTTCATTAATTCAGGCTTAGGAATCATTTGTTCTGGCAAGGTAGTTTGCTCATAATTTTCATTATTCATGAAATTATAGCCCATATCATCCTTGTATAGGTATTGGAATTTTCTTCTTTCAACACGTACAATATCAATTTTATGACCAGATGGGAATGTATTATCTACCACTTTACCAGAAGTAAGGCTTTTCATCTTGGTACGTACAAAAGCAGCCCCTTTACCAGGCTTTACATGCTGAAAACCAACCACAACCCATACATCGTGATTGTAATTCATGCATAATCCATTTTTTATTTCTGATGTAGATGCCATATACTATATCTATTGTAGTGTTTATTATCTTAAAAAACAGATGCAAAAGTAAACAATTTATGGGTATCGGAGGACCTTAAATGGGGCAAATATGCTTTATTACAATAGTTCGGTAATAAATTTTAAATCGCTGACAACCAGAACATTATAAATACTCGATCATGGCTCGTAATCGCTTGATAACCAGACATTTACTGCTCGCCGACTTATAATTTCCGGAATTTACCGAACCATTCACTATTATACAGCCCACTTTAAGTATATAGAACCCCAGGTAAACCCACCTCCGAAAGCTGTAAGTACTACATTTTGGCCTTTTTTGAGCTTTTTTTCATAATCCCAAAGGCATAGAGGTATCGTACCAGCGGTAGTATTTCCATATTTAGTAATATTTACCATGACTTTTTCCATGGGGCAGTTTAGCCCTCCCGCTACTGAATTAATGATACGGATATTGGCTTGATGAGGAATTACCCAGTCGATATCATCCACAGTCAAATCATTTCGTTTGAGCAAATCATTAGTGGAGTTAATCATACCATTCACCGCTTTCTTGAAAACGGTTCTTCCCTCTTGGAATATAAAATGTTCTTTTTTCGCAATAGTTTCCATCGAGGCGGGCTTTTTCGAACCCCCAGCCTTCATATGGAGAAAATCGCGACCACTACCATCTCCATGCAAGTTAGCGTCTTGATACCCAAGTCCTTCTTCGTTAGGTTCTATGAGCACTCCCCCAGCTCCATCGCCAAATATGATACAAGTGCTTCTATCTTTATAATCAACAATTGAAGACATTTGATCAGCGCCTATTACGATTACTTTTTTATACATGCCTGTTTGTACAAACTGACATGCAGTTGTAAAAGCAAATAAAAAACCTGAACAAGCGGCACCGAGATCAAACCCCCAAGCGTTTTTTAAACCGCACTTATCCGCTATAGTGTTTGCCGTATCAGGAAAAACCATATCTGGTGTCACCGTTGCCACTATAATTAAATCAATCTCTTCAGGGGCTATGCCTGATTTATCTAAAATTCCCTTAACAACCTCTACCCCCATATCTGAGGTGGCTTTCTCCTTATCCTTTAGAATATGACGCTGTTCTATTCCTGTCCTAGACCGTATCCACTCGTCAGTAGTATCTACCATACTCTCTAATTCCTTATTAGTCAATACATAATCAGGAACATATCCATGAACAGCCGTAATGGCCGCATTAAAGGTTCGCATAAGCAGGTATATTTAAAAAATTTAAAGTTTGCCAAGGTAAAAAAAATGTAACTAATGACTTACCAATTAACTAAATACCTTCTTTATAAATTGAAAACGGCTTCTGCGCTCACGTGAGAATGTTCAAATTTGAATAATCTTTATTTCACGTGATTTTTATACTCCAATATTAACCTATTTACTCTGTTTACGTAAGGTATATATATGATATAGCAGCATAATGTATAAAAACCTGTATTATAATGAGTTAAATAAAAATTTTAGAATTTATTCTAAAAATTGGTATATATTTTGAATATAAAGACAAGTATACTGGTTTTATATCAATTTGATTAAAGCCAAATAGTACCTCATAAATCCAATCTATTAATATGAAGAAGTTCGCCATTTTGTTTTGTGTAATGTTAATTACTGTCAGTAGTACCTTTTGTGCAAAGACAGACTTCATGGTAAATCTTGCTTCTGCCAAGCACAAAGCTGCCATAGAAGGAAAGTTATACATGGTTCACTTTACCGCTAATTGGTGTACACCATGCAAATGGATGAATTCACATACTTTCACTGATGATCGCGTAGCTCAATATCTATCAGATTATTATGTACCTGTCAAGGTAAATGTTGATGATTTTGATGGAATCGTAATTAAGCAAAAAAACAATGTCCAATTTCTTCCGACTCTTCTTATTTTCAATAGTAAAGGAGAAGAAGTAGGTCGATTTGAAGAAGCCATTGGGCCCAGTAAACTTATGCTTATTCTGGAAGAAAACAATATCCCAACTAACAGGGAAAAAATTGACCTTCCAGAACCGATGGAAGCAGAGTCTCCCCAAGCTATTTCTAGACCAATTTTACCTTCTATTTTTGACGGAAGTCAAAATCAAAATACAACAGCATTACAACAAAATGATGATGCTCCATCTTTAGACGCTGAGACAGTTGAGCGACCAAGAGTCGTATATTCTCCGCCAGTTTCAGCTGCTGTTTTGGAAGAACCAGTTGCCGAATTGCCAAAAGTTGAAGAAGCAAAGCAGGAAGAAATCTTGCCTAATGAACCAACAATCGAAGCTCCTGCAACTCCAGCAATAGTTTCGAGTCCAGATCTTGAGAATTATACTGCACAAGCAGTAACAACAGATGTAAATTCAATTAGCACCACATATACCAATAGCACAGCCGCTGAATCACTTGCTTTTTTAACAGGTGAAGGAATTTTCGAATTGGATGTAAATTTCAAACAAAAAGAAGGATACAGTGTGCAAATTGGATTGTATGCTCGCTATGAAAATGTACTCGCAGAGGTAAACAAATTCAAATCTATATCCGATGAAAAAATTTATGTCCACATCGGAAAGAAAAACGGAGCGACAATTTACAGACTTTTAATGGGCAGTTTTGACAAGAAATCTACCGCAGATAAGTTTGAATATGAACTGAAAGATAAAGGTTTGGATTGCTTTGTTAATGACCTTAGTAAGTTTTAAGGAAGCTCGTAAATGCGCCTAAATAAAATTAGGAATCACCACTCTTTACTTGTGTGGTAACATGTCCCTTTGAATAAGGCAACTATGGTACCATCTAACTTGCGCACCTCTACTTCGTACACCCCTATCTTTCTAGAGGAGTGTCTTTTTACTGCTATTGCTTCTATCCAATCTCCTACATGTAAGGGGGCAACATGCGAAATAGAAGTTTCTACCGATACTGATTTCATACCATGACTATTGCAAGCAAAAGCAAATGCGCTATCTGCAAATGAAAAACTGATACCTCCGTGAGCTATGTCGAATCCATTACACATCTCTTTACGAATTTGCATTTTGAGATGACTCCCACCCAGACTATCCTTCACCCTTTCTATACCCAACCATTGGCTGAAAGCATCATTGTTGAACATCAAGTCTACTATTTGGGAAGGAGATTTCATTAATATTTTATTATTGACTTTAGTGAGAATACAATCGCATCATACTATTTCATTTTTTGTCTTCCTTCTTTTTCTTCTTGTCTTTTTTGATATAAACCTCCTTACCCTCTTCAAGTCTGCGGCTAACTGCAGCGTATGGACCAATAACAATCTGATCTCCTTCCGACAAACCAGACTTTACTTGTATGTAATCATCATCTTGAATCCCAGTGGTTACATTTGCAATAGAAACTGTATCAGCTACACCGTGAAGAAAAACCATCTCTTGGTCTTTTTCTTCCGTTGCGTCCTCATCCTTATTTTCTCTTACCGTAACTGCTTGAATAGGGACAGAAAGAACATCTTTCTCTACTCTAGTAAAGATATCAACAGAAGCAGACATTCCAGGGCGAAAAGGGAAACTGCGACCGCCTAATAAATCTTTATATGAGTTTGGTTCCATTCTGATAGTGACAATAAAATTGGTTACTTGATCCGATGTCAACACTACTGTTGCACCTGCTGTATTACTCGCAGAATTCGCCACTTGAGTCACTACGCCTTTAAAAACTCTGTCTTGATATGCATCCACTTCTATCTCAACCTCATCTTTCAATTTAACTTTCAATACATCGCTTTCGTTTACCTCTACTTGTACCTCCATGACGTTCATATTAGCTATTCGCATCAGCTCTGTTCCACTCATTTGTATGGTTCCTACTACACGTTCTCCCTTCTCTACATTGAGCAAACTGATAACACCATCTGTTGGAGCAAAAAGGCTAGTACGCTTGAGGTTTGTTTTCAATTCTTTGAGTGAGGCTTCTTGGCTTTTCACTGTATATTCTTGCGCTTTTATAGATTGTTGCGAAGATTCATAGTTGGCTTGCGCTGTAGTTAATGAGGCTTCCGCTGATTTCAAATTAGCTCTTACACCATCAAGATTAGATTTCGATAAATCGAAATCAGCTTGCGAAATAACGCCTTGTTCAAATAGCGATTTATTTCTTTCATGAATAGAGTTTAAATTTTCTACCTGAGCCATAATTTGCTCTTTTTGTGCTTGAGTCTGCGAAATTTGTGCTTTAGCACTTAGTGCACTAGACTTACTATTGGCAACTTGGGCTTTAGCAGTATTGACAGCCGCCTCGCCTCTTTCCACTGCAGACTGGAAAGCATCTGGATCTATTCTAGCTAAGAGTTGTCCTTGCTTAACAGAATCTCCTTCCACTACATTGAGCGCTACGATTTCACCAGATACATCAGATGTGATTTTTATTTCTACTTCTGGAAAGATCTTTCCAGTAGCGGCCACTTTTTCAATCAAGGTTCTCTTTTCTACCTTTCCAACTTCTACAGCGATTCCTTTCTTATTGCCTTTATTACCTAAAACAGCTGCAGCAATTAAAATCGCTACTAAAGCCACTAAAGCAAATATGATCCAGTTTCTACTCTTCTTTTTATTAGCCATGATCTTGTTTTCCTGATTTATATAAAGTATTATTCTTTTATCTTAGTATTATTTTCTTAAAATTTAAGAGGCACTCCTCTATAGTATTCCACTACTTTTACATTAAATAAATATTGATACTTAGCTACAAGTAAGTCAATTTGAGCAGCATCTAATAAGTTTTTTGCCACACTCAAATCCAGGCTATTCACAGCGCCAAGTTGAAATCTCTTTTCTGTATTGTTAAAAGAGGCTTGTCTAGAATCCATAGACTTTTGAGCGGCAACCAATTGCAACTTGGAAGCACGTGCGTCTGTCAATGCTCTTTGAATATCCGATCTTAACTGTTGGTCCATTTGTTCATTGGCGATCTGCGTATTAAGCACACCAAGTTTTGCCTGATCTTGTGCAATCAAAGCTCTTCCATTGTTGTAAATAGGAATGGATAAGGAGAGTCCGACGTTTTGACCCAAGTTATCAGACAATTGATTAAAATAGCCGAGAGTCCCTATCTGATTTGGTACAAATATATTTTGCTCTATAGTTACGGGTGTTCCATTAACTAAAACATCGTTTACAACTGAAGTTTGTACGGGGTCGCCAAATTCTGGAAACTGATCTGAATAGTTAGAGTTGATTCCTCCTGAGATAGATAGTCTAGGCAATTTATCTGCCTTTGCAATATCTTCTTGGAGCAATGCACTTTTCATCCTAAACTCCCCCGCCTTTATAAAAGGCTGATTATTAATAGCTTTATGATATACTTCGTCTACAGTCCAGGTATCTATTGCATTATCAGGAGTCACTTCTATGTTTGGCACCTCTATTTCAAATTCTTGATCTGCAGGCAACTGCAAGAGAAGTTTGAGATTTAATAAAGCAATATTTTTAGCATTATCTTGTATAATAATATCCTGTTGGTTCAAAGCCTGTTGTGCCTCCAATTCCAAGACATCATTTGCAGGAAGCGCGCCAGCAGCAATCAATTTTCGCGTATTTTCTAATTGTTTTTCAGTTAAGGTTAGGCGTTGTTCTGCATTACTAGTTTGTTCCTTTGCAAACAGTACATTTATATAAGAAGTGGCTACAGTAAGGGCAATATCATTCTTATTTTGGAGCAAGTCCTCCCTAGCAGCCATGACGTCCAACTTGCTTTGCTCTATTTGATTATTTATTCTTCCACCATTGTATAGGGTTGCATTTAAATTTATTCCTAAAGATTGACCTGCCAAGGCGTCCAATGAAAAGGTGTTAGAGGTAGGATCAATAGTACGACCAAACTGATACCCAAAAGTGGAACTTGCATTAATAGATGGATGCCTCGCATTTTTACTGAGTTGTTCAGAAAGGGCAGCCTGCTGAACAGCCAATTGGGACTGTTTTATTCCTAGATTATTCTCTAGTGCATGATAAATACAACGCTCCAGACTCCACTTACTCTGCGCATTGGCTTGATTAAAAACTAAAGTTAAGATGGAGATAAGTACCCAACTAGCGATTCTTTTCATTTCATTAGATTTTATACTTATACTTTTATCATTAATATTCATTATGCTAAAGTATAAATTCACGCTAATCTAAAGAAGTGATTGGCTAAATGGTCTATTTTTTATATAAATGGCAAAAAATAAGGGATGAAAGAAACGTAATAAGGCATATTTGATGAATTCAAGCCAAAAACGCAGCATTACCTACCGAAAGAACTAAATGTTTTGTGCCCTATGATTTGGTCATACCTAGCCCCAAAAGGACGATAATATATCAGCACAGTATAGTCATTATCCGCCTCGAACCAGTTTCCTTCTACTTCTTCAAAGGTAAACTTTTGCGTGCCCCGATCTTTCTCGGCTTGAAATGCATACATATAGTTGTAGTAACCTTGTTTAAGCAAAACTTCTGTCTCATATTGAAGCATCTTGTCGTTGTAGTTCAGCTTAAATTGATCTTCTATTCGCCAATCAGTAAACTCACCAAATAAGTATACGTCCCCTCCATAAAACGGTTGATTCGCGTCTAAGGTGAAATAAGTCAGCACATACTCTCCAACTAGATTTTGCTCCCGTTCATTCCTTTCAATGTCAGATTGATTGATTTGTTCTACTAATTCATTTATCTGATCTCTTTCCGCGAGTTCTTCTTCTGATAAATCCTCTACAGTAGTGGTTGTATCTATTCTCACTTGATTCCCCAGCCTTCTAAACGAGATGTGGTCAAAATTTTGGATGATATACTTGCCATTTGCATCTGCAGAGTTAAAGTAGTTTTGATGCACTCTAGGCTTTTCTTTCTTAATCAACAAATCAAAACCTTCTTCCACTTCTTCTATTGCTTCTACAAAATTTAATCGATTTTGCAAAGAACGCATATCAACAAAACGCCATTCTTTTCCAGCCTCGAAGACAGCCTTATTTTGCTGTCTAAATTCTATTCGTTCTTGCTTAATAAAAAGTGGCTTAACATTGGTAGCCGCTCCATTCCAATGCGCATTTTGTATAACGGTTGCTGACAATTGACTAATTTGATTCGTGAATATTTCTTGTTCAGCCGAAATATCAAAAAATATTTCCTGGTGGGATCTATGTTGATCTTGTTTATTAGACACTCGTATATCCGGAATCACAGTAGCCTTGTTCTCAGAAACCATAAATCTTCTCGTCAAAACCATATTTTTATCATCGGAATCATCAAACACTTTCAGCACGTAATTCCCAGATATCTTCCATCTAATTCTTTCATTTGGTATAACTAAAGTATAGTGTACATAATCGGAATACCTCGTCTTGCTAAAAGCATAATCTTGGAGAATTTCATTTTCGAAACCATCCAAAAAATCAAACAGGTTAATATCTTCATTCACTGTCCAATCTTTGTTACATTGTTGTATACTGTATGTATAGTTCTTAACATCCAAATCTACATCGTCAAAGGTAAGTATAAGTCTCCCCCCCGAATTGAGGGTCACTATTGGCTCCGCCAATGGAAAGCCAAAAGGATGAAACTTTATGGTGCGAATATTATCCGTGTAGATACGATTCGTATTGTCTAAAACCTCTTGCAAATCAACTTTGACTTTTTCTCTCTTTTTATTTTTCCCCTTTTTGGATTGTCCCAATAGAGGAGCACAAAGAACAAAACACAATAGAAAAAGGATATAGTTAATCTTCATATCAAAATAGAATAAATGTTAGTATTACTTGCCCACAACTAGTAACGCAAAAGTGGTTACAATTAATCTCTAAGATAAAGCAGCTTATACTTTAGAGTAGTTAAAATTAGCTTAAATATCACTATTTTACCATTTCTCTTCAAAGTTGAGTGTCGATAGTGTAGGCTAGTATATATGTAAGCCTTATTTTTGGGCAAAATAGGATTACATTGGGTGACATTTTCAGTATTTACTTCAAGATAGGATTTTCCCATATCTATGATATGGCAGCAATTGACCATATCTTATTCCTTGTAGCGCTATGCGCTTTGTTTTCACTTAAAGACTGGAGACAACTGCTGGTGTTATTAACTGCATTTACTATAGGACACAGTATCACTTTAGCCTTAGCCATATTAGACGTAATCCCAATAAATACTCGCCTCGTAGAACTTTTGATACCCGTAACAATAATGATTACGGCTATTTACAATGTTTATATCCTATGGAGAGACAAAGGTTTTAAACAAAAAAGTCCTCGTATTCAATATTTGATGGCTTTAGGCTTTGGGTGGATCCACGGAATGGGTTTTTCTAACTACTTACGCTCAACCCTATTTCCAGGTGAGAATCTTCTAGGCCAACTATTTGCTTTTAACATAGGTATTGAAATTGGCCAAATACTCATTTTAGCAAAGATTTTGCTCCTTACCTTCGTTTTTACTCAACTTCTTAAAATAAAAAGGAATCATTGGGCATTTACTTTATCGGGAGTAGCATTTGCTGTATCTTTATATCTAATCTTTGATCAATTGTGAAATATCTAATAGTATTCTTAGCATCCATTTTCATCTCACCCCAAAGTGAGTCTACGCATGAATTTCATGTGAGCAAATGTTTAGTGGAGTATAAAGCTGAAAATGCGGAGCTGCAGATTTCAATTAATATTTTTATCGATGATCTAGAAACTGCATTAGAAGCTATAGGCGTCGAAAAGCTATACATTGGCACCCAAAAAGAAAGTGAACAAGCAGACGATTTCATAGAAAAGTACATTGACCAAGCTTTCCAAATTGAAATCGACTCAAAAGGCATGATAGATCCGATATTCTTAGGCAAAGAAATCAGTGAAGATCTCTCATCCATTTGGTGTTATATGCAAATACCTACGCCTCAACCATTGCAATCTCTAAAAGTTAAAAACAGCATCCTTCTCGAAACTTTTGATGATCAAAAAAATATCACTAGTATCGTGGGACCTGAAAATAAGAAAGATAGTTTTATGAGTATTCGGGGCGATGATGTTAAAGAAGTAAGCTATTGATTATACGATGAATAGCCTCCTAAAAAAAATATACATTGCCCCAATCCTTTTTTACCAAAAGGTCATCTCCCCTATGATTGGCCCAACTTGCCGCTATCAACCCACTTGTAGCCATTATATGGTAAAAGCTATTGAAGAGTGGGGTATTATTCGCGGCACATGGCTAGGACTCAAAAGAATATTTAGATGCCACCCGTGGGCTTCTTCAGGGCATGACCCCGTACCAAAAAGAAAAAAAGACTAATGCAAAGACGTCCAAGGAGAAACAGACAATCGCAAGCCATCAGAAACATGGTGCAAGAAAATTACCTGCACCTGTCCAACCTTATCTACCCCCTCTTTATCGAAGATGGGAAAAATATCAAAACAGAAATCGCTTCCCTTCCTGGAAACTACAGATTTTCACTTGATAAAATTTTAAGGGAAATAGATTCTTGCGTAAAACTAGGATTGAATAATTTCATCCTGTTTCCCAAAGTAAAAGGTGCACTCAAAGATACTAAAGGTAGCTATGGATGGGATGAGAAAAATTTCTACCTCAAAGCAGCTAAAAAAATCAAAAGCAAATTTCCTCAGATTTGTCTTATAAGTGATGTGGCTCTTGATCCCTACAATATTGATGGCCACGATGGCTTTGTCAAAAACGGTAAAATAGACAATGATCTTACCCTGCCCCTTTTACAAAAATTGGCGGTAGCACAAGCGCATGCAGGTTTCGATATGGTTGGGCCATCAGATATGATGGATGGACGCATTGCTTTTATTCGCACCGCCTTAGATAAAAATGGATTTAAGGAAACCGCCATCATGTCTTATACTGCTAAGTATGCGAGTGCTTATTATGGGCCATTTAGAGATGCGCTGGATTCTGCTCCCGTAAAAAACAAGAACATTCCAAAGGATAAAAAAACCTATCAGATGAATCCAGCCAATGCCAAAGAAGCCCTTATCGAGGCTACTCTTGACACACAAGAAGGCGCGGACTACTTGATGGTAAAACCTGCCTTGAACTACTTGGATATCATCGCTTTACTCAAGAATAATTTTAACTTGCCCGTAGCTGCATATCATGTCAGTGGAGAGTGTGCCATGTTGATTGCGGCATGTCAAAATGGATGGTTGGAGTATGAAAAAGCCATGCCTGAAACCTTATTAAGCATACATCGCGCAGGGGCCAATGCTATCCTTACCTACTTTGCCAAAGATTATGCAAAATGGTTGAAGAAAAATTCTTAGAAAGATATTGATTTAGTTTTTGAGGGGCCATCCACACGCCTATCGGCTGTGGTCGTGTCGTCCGCTACTACCGTATGTACGCATTGCCATGCGTACATACGATACCGCTTCCACCTCTTGTCCTCTAGGGCTATAGCTGAACCGCATCGCCCTGTTATACCCAATGTTA
>CAYZUW010000069.1:0-14387 GCA_964481325.1 uncultured Saprospiraceae bacterium | reverse complement strand
GTAACCATAGTTAGTAGTATTTATATGTTTTTGATGGAGTACTTTAGGGCAGAATTGCCAGACCATCTTTTTTATGTAGGGACTATCGAAATTAGATTTTCCTCCATTGGTTTTCTTTTTATACTGCTTTTGAATTCATATTTTATTCCGTCGTTTTTAGAGCAAGGCTTTCCGAATTGGCGTCTCGTATCCATAGCCATCCTATCTGGAGTATTATTTTTTGGGGCCATATTGATGAAGGTGTTTACCTATAACTACTTTGTATTGAATACGGGTATTAGAATGAATTTCGGATACATATTTTTCACCTCTGGATTGTTAGGGGTATTGGCCACTTTTACTGCCAATATTAGGACTCGTAAGTTGAGAGGTCGAAATACTTATGTGGCGTGGATACTTTTGTTTGTAGTTTGGTACTCGCTAACCGCAATAGCTACAATGTAGTTATGAGGATGTTCTGATGCATCTTAAATTGTTGATAGTCAACCATATTACTTGTTTTTAAACCATCAAGAAAAAATTCGTACCTTTATAAGAACTCAAACAAAACAAAATGCGAGCTATTCAACCACTATCCTATCTCTTTCTAATCCTACTACTGGGTTGCGCTTTCTCTTGTTCAGATGATGATCAGGCTACAGATACCAATATTGAAGATTCGAATTTTTGCTTAGTCTTGATAGATGGAGAATTTCAAGATGTGGATTTAGATGTGGAACCTGAGTTTTTGGACAATGGGCAGAAGGGTTTTCTAGAAGCCTTTTTCGGTATTATTAAGTATCCTGCTATTGCCAGAGAAAATGGAACGGAAGGAACAGTGGTGTTAGAATTTGAAATAAGCGAGATAGGTACGGTTGAGAACGTAATCATATTTCAAGATATAGGCGATGGTTGTGGTGCGGAAGCGAAGAGAAGTTTAGAGGTAGCGACAGAAGGTGTTTCGTATAGCCCAGGAGTACTTAACGATGTTAATCGTAGAGTAAAGAAGAGGATTTCTATAAGGTTTAGATTGGGATAAGTAGACATAAATAAGATTAACAACAAGTCCTACTTCAATTTTGATCTGCATGTAGAATAAAGCGTATATTTGAGTGTTGATATACGCGGATATACCTTGACAGAACTTATTCCACAATTCATTTTAGAGAAAAGTACCCAGTCTCAGCGACATGGGCGCTTTGGAGCATACTGCTTGTTTATTGATATAGTTGGGTTTACCAAGCTAACTACCAAGCTCATGGCACAAGGTACTTTAGGCGCAGAGCAGCTTTCTGATACGCTCAATAAGTTATTTGGCCCATTAGTAGACTATGTATATGGCAAAGAGGGTTTTATCCCTTACTTCGCAGGAGATGCTTTTTTGGCCTTTTTTGAGGAAGAACACCATGAGAAAAATCTTCAAAAATGTTTAAGGCTCGCAGCAGCCATTCAATCCTACTTTGCGAATACAGAGGATGGGGACATTCAAGCAATTGCCATCAAGATGGGCTTATCCTATGGCCAGGTAGATTGGGGAATTAGTGGGTTTGAGGGAAAAGAACAATCCTACTATTTTAAAGGAGAAGCGATAGAAGCTGCTACCTTAGCTCAACAGCAGGCCAAAGGCGGAGAAATGATAATGCATAAGGATTTAGTGTCTGCTGATGCTCAATGGGTAGAAAGCATACCAAACTCTTCTTATGTACGACTGAAACAAGGTGCAGTAGCTACATCGGTTACAGAATCAAAGAAAGGAGGCATGCCAAGGGCACAATTAGATTCCCTTATAGATTTTATTCCACAACAAATCATTGACTACAATCTCAAAGGAGAATTTAGAGAAGTAGTTTCGGTATTTGTTTCTTTTAAAGGCTTGGATGATTACGAAAGCGCGGATCCTTTTTTCTCTAAAGTGCGAGCATTAACAACAAGCTTTTCTGGGTATTTCAAAGAAATTGATTTTAGTGATAAAGGAGGTGTTTTGGTGATTCTGTTTGGGGCACCAGTCACTTTTGAGAACAATGTCGAACGTGCTTTAGAATTTGCATTAGCTTTGCAAGAGTTACAGAGCGTACATGCACTTACTTCTCTGCGTTTGAAAATAGGGATCACCAATGGATTGGCATTCACGGGTATGCTTGGAGGGAAACACAAAAAACAATATGTAGCACTAGGAAACCATGTTAACTTGGCTGCTAGATTGATGGCGTATTCAAATTGGGGGCAAATATCCGTTCCAGAAAACATTGCCGACGAGGATGGTTTTGTATTTCAACAAAAAGGAAAAGTCCATTATAAAGGCATCGAAAAGTCAATTAGCACCTACACCCTAGAAGCAAAATCAAATACCGAAGCAGAGTTTAAAGGACTCTTTATCGGTAGAGAAGAAGAAGAAAATAGAATCTTAGATTTTCTAACCAGCCATACGCTTCAAAATTCTAAACCCGTGCTTGTAAAAGTTTATGGAGAGGCGGGTATGGGAAAGAGCCGCTTGTTGCATGAAATAGAAAATCAGGTAGTTAGAAACAAAGAAGTACGTTGGCATACTTGTCAAGCAGATCAAATACTGAAGAAACCTTTCAATCCAGTCATCTACTTCCTTAAAGATTATTTTGATCAGAAACCTAAGTTTACGAAGGCAGAAAATAAAACGCGCTTCGAAAATAGAATAGGAGAGATAGAACAAAACTTAGTTGCTAGAAAACAACAAGAATGCATTGTAGATCTACATCGATTCAAGCCTGTGTTTTATGCGTTGTTGGGTTTTGAAACCAAAGGTACGATCTGGGAAGAAATGGATGCTAGAGCTAAGTTCAACGCTATTATCCAATCAGTAGTTTTTATCTTTAAGACGATAAGTAAGAATGAAAAACTGATTGTGGAATTTGAAGATTTGCATTGGTTTGATGAAAGCACCATAACTTTTTTACGAAAATTGATAACCGAGGTGGACGACAGTCCTATTGCTATCATTTGCACTTCCAGATATAGCGATGACGGCTCCAAGCCAGAAATCATCTCCAACAAGTTTTTAAGCGAGGAAGGCTTTGAAGTGATGGATGTTGACCTAAATCAACTAAATGCTGCTGCCATACAGCAATTCACTGAAAAAAAATTAAATGGAGGAGCAAATGGGTCTTTTTTGAAGTTTTTGTCTAGAACGACCAATGGAAATCCTTTTTATCTAGAGCAAATATTAGAGTATCTAGTAGAAAGTAAATTGATATTTAAGGAGGCAGACGAATGGGGTATCAAAGATGAAGACATAAGTATTTCGAGTTCTATCAATTCTATCCTGATGGCGCGCGTAGATCGTCTTTCAGAAAAAGTAAAAGAAACGGTAAAAACGGCGGCTGTGATTGGGCGAGAATTTGAGATTCCAATACTGGATAAGGTAATGAAGGTTAATCCTATTTTTAAGAAAATGGATGCCCCGACTACAGTTTTAAAAGAGCAAATTAAAGAGGCGGAGAAAGGCCAGATATGGTCGGCAATCAATGAGCTGAAGTATATCTTTAAGCATTCTTTGCTTAGAGAAACTGTGTATAATATGCAGCTAAAAAGCAATCTGCGCAACTTGCACTTGAATATTGCCGAAGCCATAGAGCATTTGTATGAACATCACCTAACGGAACGATTTGCTGATTTGGCCTATCATTTCGAAGAGGCTGAAAAGCACGCAAAGGCAATTTTTTATATAAAAAAGGCAGCAGACTTTGCAAGAACAAGTTTTCAAAACAAGCGAGCCCTCATGTATTATGCTAAATTGAAAGCATATTATGATGTAGAGAGAGAGCCAGAAGAGTATACCAAGATTTTGATACGTGAATCCGAGATATTAGAACTAATAGGCCAGTGGGATAAGAGTTTAACATTACTAAGAGAAGCAAATATAAGTGCAGAAAATTCTGGAAATGATATATTGATTGGGCGTACCAAAAATCAATTAGGAAAACTGCTGGTGCTGCAAGGAAATTATTCTGAAGCAATATTTGTCTTGGAGGCAGCTATAAAAATATTCAAAGACTTTAATGATGATATTGGCTTATTTAAAGCCTATGGAAATTTAGGAGATTTGTTTTTTAGACAAGGAGATTATGTCAACGCAAGAGACTTTTTCGAACAAAGTATTTCTTTAGCTAAAGATTTTAAGGATTCATTTACCGTGACGCAAATTGTAAGTAACCTGGGTTTGACTTATATGAATCAATCTTTATATAGCGAAGCCATCGCCTGTCAAAAAGAGCAACTTAGATTGTGTGAAAATAGAGGAGATAAAAATGGAATGGCTATTCTCAATACAAATATTGGCATAGTATATAGCGCTATCAATAAGCATAAGAAAGCACTTCCTCACTATGAAAAAGGATATGAACTTAGCCATGAATTGGGCAATAAGCAAATGGAGGCTATAGCGATAGGTTGCCTTGGTAATATATACCAACAAAGAGGAAATTACGCCAAAGCATTAGAGCTCTATACAATTGACCTGAAACTTTGTAAAGAACTAGGGGATAAACGAGGCATCGCTATCGTCAATGGCATGATGGGGGAACTGCTTATCGCAACAGGCGAGTTCACTGACGCAAAAGTATATATCGAAGAACAACTTTCGGTCTCTATAGAATTAAAGTATCAAAAAGGAATTACTAAAGCCTACATATCTTTAGGTCAAGTCCATTTCTACGAATCTAATTTTTATTTGGCGAAGAATTCATTTTCTAAATGTATAGAACTGGCAGATAAAATAAAATATTTCCCTTCTAAAGAAGAGGCCAGTTTGTGGCAAATAGATATCAATTTAAAGAAAAATGAAATAGAAAAAGCGATGAAAGAATTGGCCTTTCTGTTTGAGCATGAAGAGCTAAAAAATAAATTAGGTTTATCATTAAGACAAGCAAGGGCATGGATCGTAGAAGGTAAAATAAACGAAGCCATTGGAACGTTTGAAAACATAATTAAAGAATCAACAAACAATCAACTCACAGCCGATGCATATTGGTATCTAAGTAAAGTAAAACCTTCCTTCAAGCAAGTAGCAATGGATGAAATAAAATCCTTGTATAATAAAACACCTCATTATAGTATAAAAGTTAGAATGCATGAATTGGTTTAAATTTTTACTTGTCTGTACTTTATCTATAGCTTTTTTTTCATCATGTAATGTAGGAAAGAAGGCACTAGATGGTACAATCAAAAAGGAAGTAATTACCTTCCCGTATGACTTTTCCCAATTGAAAGCATATCCTTTGCCTGCTGCCTTAAATGAAGTATCTGGACTGACATATGATACAGAAAAAGATCAACTATTGGCTGTTGAAGATGAAAGAGGAGTCATCTATACGCTCGATAAAAATAATGGAAACATACTGAACAAAGAGAAATTTTATAAAGACGGGGACTATGAAGGCATCACTATTGTTGGAGAATATATTTATGTATTGAAAAGTAGCGGCACTATTTATAAAGTGAAACATGGAGATTACAATGCTAAACCTGAAAAAATTAAAGGCACATTGAAAAAAGATTTCGACCTTGAAGGCTTGACCTATGATCAACATACCGATGGATTAATAGTGAGTTGTAAAGAACCAACAGAACATGAAGGCGCAAATTCAAGATGCCTATTTAGATTTGATATTGAGAGCGAGGAAATGTCGAAATCTCCTTTTTTAATGATTAAAAGAGAAGAGCTAAAGAATTACATTGTAAGCCACTTTTCAGAAGAAGAGGCCGCTAAATTTAAAAAAATCTTGAGCCCGGATTTGGATTACCTTCACTTGGGGCCATCAGGATTAGCCATCCATCCATTTACTAAAGATATATTCATCTTGTCTTCAAAGAGTAAATGCATTATGGTTTATGACAGAGAAAGCAAAACTCTAGTATATCTACAAAAGTTGGATAAACGTATTTTTGAGCAACCCGAAGGCATAAGCTTTGACACTGTTGGGAATCTATACATTACCAGCGAAGCCAAAAAGAATCCACCCCAGTTGGTTGTTGTGCCAATTCTGTAAAGTCTACTTAAGCGTCTGAAGTCTTTTATTAAAAATCTAGCCCTAAGGATAGATACACTCTGCCATTTTGCAATTGCCCTGTCTCCACTCCTCTCGCATAATCTAGACGTAGAAAATACCCAAATAATACTGCCCTAGCACCTAGTCCATAACCAGCGACAATAGGATCCCTGAAAAAATTGACTTGTACTTCTACAGGATTGCCAGGCGCACTTATTTCAACTATATTAAGAGGATTATCCGAACTAAAAGGATTAGGGCCGTGCCATGCTGTTCCCACATCGGTAAATGCTACCACTTGGAAGTTTCGTATAAAGTTATTACGTATTGGTCTGCGAGATAGATATCTGAATATAGGTACACGCAACTCCGCATTGATTAAAGCATATGAATTTCCATTTCTAATATTTTGACTGAATCCACGCAGATTGGTAGCCAAAGTTTGGAAAGCAAACGAGTCATCAAAAGGGATAGGGATGTCTTCGTCAAATTGGTTAAATAACCAATTATCTGTCCCTCCTAGAAAGAATAAAATCTCTTCTCGTCCAAAAGAAGTTGAAGCGGCCGCACGAACAGCTAATATAGAGTGCTTATCAAGTCTTTGATAATGGCGGGCGTCTAGCCCCAAGACATTCAAAAATCCAGCACCGATGTCAAAGGCTTCATCATCATCAAGGTCAAGGCTGAATCGCCTTACTATTTCTGCAAACACCTTGTAACGGGTACCATTTTTAATATTAATGGATACATCTAAAGTGTTATCGAACACATATTCAACTCTTAGCCCAGCTCGTTGTTGATTATTACTTGGAGTATTGAGCGTAATAGCATCTGTGGCCAACTGAGAGACTCTATCATTTCTCAAGGTAAATCGCCCTCTTATACTCGTAAATATATCCAAAGGATAACGTACTTCAAATTGTCCTAGCGTAGAAACAGTCTCTTGTCTAGGTCTATTCATAGTCGTGTTGGCCGCGTTGTCAGCTTGACGTCTAACTCTACGATAAGCGGCAAATCTTTTGTCTAGTAGTTTTTTCTTTGTATCATATGTCAAAAAGAACTCAGAGCCATTGAAAGTAGTAGGTAGTCGCACGCCTCCTTCTAATTCGAAATCTTCAAAGAGGTCTTTAAAATTAGTTTTGAGTAGAATACCAGGAGGCGGTGTATTTTCCATAATGTTATCATCTTCTCCCGAATAGGTATTGAGCCCATCAAACAATAAACTATTGTCTAAGTTGGTCGTGATAAAATCTGTTCTAAAACTTACTCTATATGGAGTGATTCTAGCCGATTTAAATTTTAAAATTTTCTTTTCTTTTTGAGCGCTACTTTCAGCAAATAGGCTGTCTTCCTCCTCTACTTCGAAAGCTATCTCACCATCCTCTGTATCTTGGTCTATCACGGCTGCTTCTTCCTCATCGTCAAATTCACTTTGAAAAGAATAGTTGTCAATATCTATTTCTTCATCTTCCTCCTCTATTTCGTTTTCTACTAGATCTTCATCTCCATCATTTTCCTTGATGAGAACAGGATTGTCAATAGATATATTTTCTTTAAGTGAGAATCCGCTTACTCCGCCAAACTGCTCTATCTGATCTATAAATACGGTGTTCTCCAGAGTAACCTCATCAGTAGGAGAATAGTGCTGCAAGAACATTTTGTATTTTCCATCTATGGTGATAGTACTGATAGCCTTGTCCATAGCAATGTCTTGTAGCCATATACTTCTATTGAAGTTCGAATTAGCAATATTGACTGCTCTCTTTTTGTACAGCGGCTCTATACTAATATTGACCACCAGACTAGAATCTAATCTTTCTAAAATGGAATCTTTATGGATTACAATCTCCGTATCATCCTTAAAGGTGATGCGTTGATTGTAATATGCGATGTAGTCTTCAAATTTTCCAGTGTATCTACTAGTGATACCTGACTCATTACTCAAGTAGGAAAAATAGGTACTATCAACGCCCACAGGCTGCCTTTCATTCGCCATTGGGGTATTGGTTACTTGAATGAGTTCACTGTTCTTGTTTTCCAAATCGTAATAGAAAATATCCATATTCGTCACTGGAAGAATGGTGTCTAATTTTTCTGGTTTGATCAATACATCTGTTCTGTTAGAGGCAAATAAGACCCCGAGTTTATTGTCTGTATTGACTACATGTACATCCAGATCATCATAAAAATCTTGCGTGATACGTTGTGTCTGCCGCGTCAAGGTTTGATAGATAAATAAGTCCGAATACCCTCTCACTATAGCAGAAAAAACTAGATCCGTATTGTTAAAATAGTCCATCCCTAAGACACGCATATATTGGGGATCTAAGGGTTCGGTAGTAGTTAGTTTAGTGAGGATATCTATCGTCTGGAAATAGGCCACATCTCGCTTCTCATACAAGATAGACAACTCTGCTCCATTAGGCTTCCAAGCTAGAAGAGGATAGTTATAATCTGTGGCTTGAAAAGCATTTCTAAAACCCGACTTGAAAACCAACTCTTTAGTATCAGCGAGAAGATCATATACGTAGACCTTAACCTTTCCTATCTCATTTTGCACATAAGCCAGATGTTGTCCATTAGGACTTAATTTGACATTACTGATTGGCGTGTTACGCCTATTTTTGATGATCAACTCCTTACCCAAATCGCTGACCCTATTTTCTTCATCTCTAGCATAGCGACTTCTGAAAAAACTTTCCCATTCTACAAGTGTGCGATCAAATGAATTTCCTAATACGTAGAGAAACCCACTTTCCACTGATCTATTTATTCTTGTCAAATAGAGCAAATTAGAAACCGTCGATTTTCCATAGTTTTCACTCATGTAAAACCATAAGGATTGGCCTAGCAAATAAGGATTCTCTTCCACCTCTCTTTTGAAACCATCAAAGTCTTCACTGAGAATAATATCTTTCAAAGAATTATCCAAATCTGTATTCCATGATTCCCCAATATAGGTTACAAGCCCATCTTTAAACCAATCTGGTAAGTTGAGCATGACCGCATTTTGAACTATTTCTTGGATGTTAGAGCCAAACAACATCGCATTCAAATAGACAGAGGCGATGCCCTCCCTGATTTGCTTGCGTAGATGGTTATGGTCTCCATTGAAGTATATAAAAACTTTATTCCCTACTATTTTTGTTTGGCCACCACTATTGATGAAGGCTTCTTCTGAGCCTATGTTTGATTGCTTTAGATCTGTAACATCACCGTATACTATGAGTTCTATTTTATCATTTATTCTATGTTCGAGTATGCCTTGTATTTCATCGTGGTCTAGCTCTGCCATCTGTACAGCAGCCTGTCCTACATTTTGTGATTTACCATAAAAATAAGTAATAAAATTAGCGGTCTCATACTGAAGCCATTGATCAAAATCATCATGATATTGGACTCTATTCTTTCCAAACTCTACAGCAGAGGTTTGAGCACTAAGCCATCCAAGGGAAAGGAAAGAAAAAAGAAGAATAGAAAAATTTCGTCTGAATGCCATCATATGGATTTTTTAAAAATTAGACACCGTTGATTTTGTACTCGCAAGTATCGAATAAAACACTACTATTCAATCAAAAATAACCCAATTCCGCAATTATTAAGATTTGTTTGGAGTGGAATGAAAAAATAATTCCTACTTTTCTGCTTTTTCAAATCTATTTATAACTGCAAATCGGCTATTTCACATGTAAACATGTTGTTATGTCGATTTCAGGTCTGTTTACCACTATAAAAACGTAAAAATTATGTCTCTTGTTGTCGTTTTCACCTTCAATGATTTCTCCGAAAACACTTATCTTATTCACGATGATACCAAACAATGCATCATCATAGACCCAGGCAATAATTCGGCATCAGAAAACAAAACCCTAAGTGACTATATCGAGACCAATGGACTGACTCCAGTGCGCCTACTCAATACGCATTGTCACCTAGATCATGTGTTCGGAAACAAGTATGTGGCGGATACCTACGAACTAGTTTTAGAGATTCATGAAGGCGAGATTCCTGTTTTAGAGTCTACCCCTCAGGTCTGTGCGATGTACGGAATCCCCTATCCCAATCCATCCCCTGCTCCCAGCAAATTTTTAAAACCCGGAGACAAGATTACTTTTGGTGAGACCAGCCTGAGCATCCATTTCACCCCTGGTCATTCGCCTGCGAGTGTCTCCTTTTACAACGAAAAAGAAGGCTACATTATTGGAGGAGACGTCCTATTTCAAGGCAGTATCGGGCGCACCGATTTACCAGGAGGCAATTTTGATACCCTCATCCAAAGCATCAAAGACACTTTTCTTGTATTGCCAGACGAGACAAGAGTTTATTCTGGACATGGTCCCATGACGACCGTAGGCGACGAGCGCGCAAGAAACCCCTTTTTGCAGTAGAGGCGTGAAGCCCTGAATTTATAAATAGATTATACACTTCCAAAGAATTTATGAATTTTCTCTATAATGCGTAGGTCCCGCATCCTGTAGGAACGGACGACGCGACCCATGGCATAAAGCGTTGGCATTTGAAGCCTAGCCTATGCCGCTGGGATGGCCCCAAAACAGAAGCAAAAAATAATAAACATTTCCTCTCAGAAAAGAGATCTCATAAGGTAAATGATTTTCCATTAATCATTGAAGGATTGCACATTGTACATTGATTTGCACATTGAACATTGATTTTCGCATTAATTTTACATTGCAAATTATAAATTCTTTTCACGAGGGAGCTCTTCCTATCTTTGTGTAGATATATAAAGACTAAATAATAATGAACACCAGATATTCAAGGCAGACGATCTTACCTGAGATAGGGGAAGCAGGTCAAAAGAAATTGGGGGCAAGCCATGTAGCCATAGTCGGGTGTGGCGGCCTCGGGGCGATTGCGGCTGCCTATTTGGCGGGGGTAGGAATCGGACGACTAAGCTTGATCGACGGCGATGTACCAGATGTGAGCAATTTGCATCGACAAGTATTTTATACGGCAGAAGACAAGGGGGCGAAAGTGGAGCATTTGAAGTCGAGGCTTTTGGCTCTGAATCCAGAGATAAAAATAGACGTCGCCGCGACTCGATTATCTAAAGAAAATATTGACCAATTATTGACAGGAGTAGACCTAGTCTTGGAGTGCACAGATGATCAAATGTGTAAATACTTGGTCAATGATTTTTGTGCCCTTGAAGGTTTGCCTTTGGTATATGGTGCGATACATAAGTATGAAGGCTACGTGTCTTTGTTTAGAAATGAAGAGGAAGAGGACTTGCACCTTAGAGATATTTTTCCTGTGCCAGACTTAAACATTCCAGTGTGCTCAGAGGTGGGAGTGTTGAGTACTATCGCGGGGATGATTGGGATTTTGCAAGCCAATGAGGCTATTAAATACTTGCTCGGAATCGGGGAATCCTTATACGGGAGATTGTTGACCTATGAAATTCTTTCTGCTAGACAGCTTATATTGAAACTGCAAAAGAACTGGGAAGAAGATCTAGAAGAACTGTACGAAAAGAATGATTATTTGACACCCGCTTGTGATCATGTACTAGAGTTGGATTTGTCGGAAGTCATTGCGAATAGAGCTGAAGTGCAGCTGATCTCAGTTATGACAAGTGGTGAGCATAAGCCTATTGATGCTGACTGTATACATAAGTTGAGCGAAGAGTTGAGCCCAAGCGATATAGATAAATCAAAACAAAAGGTAGTCCTATATTGTCGAAGTGGAAGGGTGTCAAAGATAGTAGCCTCTAAGTTGATGGCCGAAGATCCAAGCTTGCAAATCTATAGCTTGAAAGATGGCTACCGTTCCTTTCAAAAATATAACAAGGACTAAGGGCGCGAATTGACCCAATAGCTACCGTCTATCAAAAATTCTTTTTTCCAAATAGGGACATCATCTTTTAAGGTGTCTATGGCATATTCACAGGCTTCGAACGCAGCTTTCCTGTGTTTGGAGGCCGCAGCAATGATGACAGCTATACCTTCTAGTTCTACCTTGCCTACTCGGTGATGCATACTGATACTTTCAAGGCCAAATTTTTCGACGGCAGTCTTGGCAATTTTTTGCATCTCTTTGATGGCCATAGCTTCATAAGATTCGAAAAGCAAATGCGTCACTTCTTCGCCCTTGTTCCATCGTCGAACCGTGCCGACAAACAAATCGATGCCTCCGCATTTTTCATTGAGCACGAAATTGTAACAAGCGTCAATCGAAAGCGGCTCCGATAAAATTTGTATGTCTATAGTATTATCCGCCACTGACTGGTGGTATTAATGCGATTTCGTCGCTATCAGAAATAGTAATATCATCGGTAGCATAGCTTTGATTGACCGCTACCATATAGGATTTGTATTCCAAAAATTTTGGATATGTTTCGTTCAAGTATTTTTTGAGCTCAGAAACATTTTGAGCATGTTGTCCTTCAATTTTTAATTCTGAACCGCCAACAATATCTTTCGCGACCCCAAAGCAAAGTACTTTCATAACTATAATTATATACTCAAAGATATTTAAATAACAGTCTAATAGAAACAATCAAAATAACAAATGCTGTAATTCTCCTGACCCAGAGTGGATTAAACTTCAAAATTGTCAATCTTACTCCTATTTGGCCTCCTAAAAATACAGCTATGGCTAGTATCAAGAGCCGTTCTGGGTCAATGTTTATATCATTGGCAACTAGCTGTCCTGCTATTCCTGCTAGCGAATTGACCAAAATAAATATGGCAGAAGTAGCAGCTATGACTTTGGGTTTGCCCCAGCTACTTAGATGTAGTAGAGGAGATAAAAAGATGCCTCCTCCTATCCCTACCACACCAGATAGAAAACCTATTCCACCTCCAATAGCGGCGTTGCTAAATTTTGGGAATTCGATTACTTTTTCTCTTTTATCAAATATCATAGCAAAGGATGCCAACAACAGACTGCCTCCGAGCAATAGAAAAAAGGAACGCTCTGCAAGCAGTAATTTTCCTCCAAGATACGCTAGGGGTATACTTAGGATGACAAGCGGGACGATTCTAGACCATTTGATGTATTTGTGTTTGTTGAATAGGAGTACCGAAGAGCAAACCACCACTACATTGCAAATCAAGGCTGTTAGGCGTATATCCTGAAATGCCATAGGAAAGAGACTCAAGGTGGCCAAATAGCTAGATCCACCTCCAAAACCAGCCGATGAATAGACAGTGGCTATAATGAAGAATATACTAGCTAAAAGTAGGATTTCCGGCATAGTTTCTATTAATAGAATCTACAATATAGCATTATCGGCCAATTCTAGTAGCTCAATACCTGTATGGAGGCGTAAAATTACTTCGCTTTATAGGGAGCTCCCTGGATAAAATAGTAGATTTGGTAAATAAGAAATAGGGATGGCAAAGAAACTATACATAGCGGCAACAGGTCAACATAAAGGTAAAACTACCTGTACTTTGGGTTTGGCGGCGGCGATAAAAAAAGAGGAATAAACGTAGGCTACTGCAAACCTGTAGGGCAGAGACACTTAATGGTGCGTGGCGTCATGACAGATAAAGATGCCGTTCTTTTTGAAGGGGTGTTAGGCTTTGAAGTGCAACCTGAAATACATAGCCCAGTAGTCGTTGCATCAGGTTTGACAGCAGCGTATATTGAAAATCCTTCAAAATTTGATTTTGAATCTAAATTAAAATTGGCTGCGGAGTCCCTTGAAAAAGAACATGAAGTTATTATTTATGAAGGCACAGGGCATGCTGGTGTGGCCAGATTGTTGGATGCAGAGGTGATTCTCATTATCGGTGGAGGCATTGGCCGAGCTTATGATCGTTTAAATCTAAATCTTTCTCTTTTTAGAGAATAGGGAGTGCGCGTAAAGGGAGTGATTCTCAACAAGGTGCATGTAGATAAATTGGATCATGTCAAATACCATATGGGCAAGATACTTAGAGAGAAAGTTAGACCGCATCAGTGACTTAAGAGTCCTAATCGTAGAAAGTGACGGCGAAGTAATATATGACTTTATCAAGCCACATATTACCATGAACACCGTGGTATTTAATCTTTGTGACGTAGGTAGAGTGGCGGATATTATTTTAGAAGATCATGCTAACAACTTAGCCCCACTTAATGGATTAGTGTTAGCAGGAGGCAAGAGTCAAAGGATGGGTCATGATAAAGGCGCCATTGAGTATTATGGCAAAGCGCAGCGTGACTTCGAAGCCGATTTGATCGCACCTTTATGTGAAGAGGTATATATTTCGATTAGTGAAAATCAAAAAGAAGGAATCGAATCTGAGTATAAAACAATCAAAGACACCTTTACTGGTTTGGGCCCCTACGGAACTATTCTCTCCGCTTTTCGTGAACACCCAAACAACGCTTGGTTGACCATCGCATGCGATTTACCTTTGTTGAATAAAGAGACAC
>CAYZUW010000068.1:0-14478 GCA_964481325.1 uncultured Saprospiraceae bacterium | reverse complement strand
GACTTGAACCACAATAAGAAAATCAATGAGTAGAGAAATTCAATTGCGCGATGCCATTAGAGAGGCCATGTCTGAAGAAATGAGACGAGACGAAAATGTATTCTTGATGGGCGAAGAAGTTGCAGAATACAACGGAGCTTACAAAGTAAGTAAAGGTATGCTAGATGAATTCGGCCCTAAAAGAGTTATAGATACCCCTATTGCAGAACTTGGTTTTGCTGGCATAGGTGTAGGAGCTGCTATGAATGGTCTTAAACCAATTGTAGAGTTTATGACTTGGAATTTTGCGGTACTAGCTTTTGATCAAATTGTGAACAATGCAGCTAAAACATTATCTCAATCAGCAGGTGATTTTTCTTGTCCTATCGTTTTTAGAGGACCATCTGGTTCAGCTGGACAATTAGCGCAACAGCACTCTCAAACTTTTGAAGCCTGGCTAGCGAACTGTCCTGGACTTAAAGTGATTTCTTGTATTGATCCTTATGATACTAAAGGTCTAATGAAGTCTGCAATTAGAGACAATGATCCTATCTGTTTTATGGAATCCGAGAGTAGCTACGGATTTACTGGTGAAGTTCCAAAAGGCGAATATCTTATACCAATTGGTAAAGCGGCAGTGAGAAGAGAAGGAACAGATGTTACCTTAGTTTCTTTTAATAAAATGATGATAGAGGTTAATACAGCAGCCGATGAACTTGCAAAGGAAGGCATCTCTGCAGAAGTAATCGATTTAAGAACTATTCGTCCGCTAGATTATCAGACCATAGTTGAAAGTGTAAAGAAAACAAATCGTATCGTTGTGGTAGACGAATCTTGGCCATTTGCTGGAGTTTCGGCTGAGATTACGTACGAAGTTCAAAAATATGCATTTGATTACCTTGATGCGCCAGTAGTAAGAGTAAATTCGGCGGATGTTTCTTTACCGTATGCACCAACTTTTGTAGCGGAATATCTTCCTAATCCAGCGAAAATAATTCAGGCGGTAAAATCTGTCATGTACCAAAAAGCTTAATGAGAGTTTAGGCTTTCAGGATAGATTTTAATTGTGAAGTATTATTTCTAAGTAGATGGTCAGCTAAGACTAAGGCTGCCATAGCGTCTACTATAGGTACTGCACGAGGTACGACACAGGGGTCATGTCTGCCTTTGCCCTTGATTTCAGTTTTTTGACCATCCTTGTCGACGCTTTCTTGAGCTGTAACAATAGTCGCTACAGGTTTGAATGCTGCCTTGAAGTAGATATCCATACCATTACTTATCCCTCCTTGGATACCACCACTGTGATTGCTTAGGGTCTGAATTTTTTCACCATGCTTTGTGAATATGTCGTTGTGTTCCGACCCTTTCATGCGTGATCCCGAAAAACCAGAACCATACTCAAAGCCTTTACAGGCGTTTATACTCAAGACTGCTTTACCAAGTTCGGCGTGCAACTTGTCAAAGACAGGTTCACCTAAACCTACTGGTACCCCTTTGATGACACATTTGATGGTTCCACCTATGGTATCTCCTTGCTACTTTATGTTTTTTAGTAGGGTAACAATAGCTTTTGCTTTTGCAAGATCAGGGCATCGAACAACATTTTTTTCTATGTTGCTAAATTCAAATTTAGAATAATCTTCTTGTAATGAAATGTGCCCAACTGAATGAACAAATGAATGGATAGAGATGCCTACTACGTTTAAGAGTTGCATAGCAATGGCTCCTGCAGCTACTCTTGCTGCCGTTTCCCTTGCCGAAGATCTACCGCCTCCTCGATAGTCTCTATGGCCGTATTTTTCCTGATAGGTATAGTCTGCATGTGAAGGTCTGAATTTGTCCGCAATATGGCTATAGTCTTTTGACCTTGCATCTTTATTACGTATGAGCATAAAGATTGGAGTGCCAGTAGTTTTGCCTTCAAAAGTACCAGACATTATCTCTGCAATATCTGATTCATTTCTTTGTGTCACTATTTTCGATTGACCAGGTTTTCTCCTATCCATTTGGGATTGGATAAAATCTAAGTCTATTGGAAGCCCAGCAGGAAGGCCGTCAACAATAACACCAATGGCGAGTCCATGCGACTCGCCAAATGATGAAATTTTTAAAATTTTTCCGAATGTATTTCCCGGCATAGTGTGTCAAAGGTTTGGCTCTAAGGTAATAAATCCCAACCAAATCCTTTACCAGTAGAAGCATTATACGATGTAGCTCTTACTAGTCCGAACTTCTCAGAATAAACATGAGTAGTACCAGGTCCACCAAATTTAACATCTCTGTTATCGATTAATACATTCAGCTCGTCAAATTCTAGATCTAACTGCCTGTAATTTCTCGTGTAGCCTTCAAGGACTCCAGCGAATAGAGGTTGGTTTGTTGACCAACCAATTATCTTTATTTCCATTTCTGCCATCGGGTCCAAATTGTATATACCATTGGATTCTGATGATACTTGGAATAGTCTTGTGTTAAGTCGTTCTTCTTTAGAAACTAGTTGAAGTTCGCTTGCATTATTCTGTAAATAGTATACAACAACAGCATCTGGGAAAGCAACATTTGATGCAGTTGATAAAGAGGCGGAACCAGGTGTAAGAAATTCTCTGACTAAAAACCCGTTAGCGTCTTCATCAAAAATTTCTAAAACCATAGTATCAGTTATATAGGTGTAGTTAGCACCGTTGTTTTCAGTATAATCTTCTCCAATGAAGAAAACATACTCACTTTGCTGTCCAACTTTTAAATCGTCGAACTGAATTCGATTGCCTAAAGATTCTTTCTCAATTTCAATAGACTCGTCCTTAGCGCAAGAGTTAAAAACTAAAAAAGCGGCAAAAACGATAATTAATTGTAATAGTCTCATATCTCAATTTATTAGAGTTGAAAAATCGGGGAGATTTTATCTTTATGAGGGGATGAATAATCAGTTAATACATCGGGGGTATAAAGGGAGTTTCTTTGGTTGTAGAATACTACAACAATGGAGGAACTAGATCGCTATAATCTAATAGAGGGTACGGGAGTTAATAGACAGGGGAATCGAGGGAAACTTAAAAGGGGTAAATTAGTTACTACTAGGGAGTAGTGGGAGAAATGTTAGGGAAGAAAATTACTAAGTAAAACTTTTGTTTTTTAGTACTTCTCGCCTTTGATGATGTAAAGATGGGAAATCATTACCTTGCGTTTATTTTAAATTTTTAATAGTTGTGACACATGATTTTAGGGGCAACAGATATTTTGGAGGTCTTAGAATTCAATAGAATTCTAGAGATTACGGCAAAGTACTGCTATGGAGAGCCGGGTAGAGCAATAATTTGTGACTCAAAACCGAAACTTGAATATATACTTATTAATCAACTATTGGATCAAGTATTTGAGTTCAAAAAAATCCTAGAGGGAGCTAAAGATTTTCCCTTAGGTGCATATAATGATGTGAATCAAGAGCTTTCATATTTAGACATTATTGATTATGTGCCTGAAAGCACACAAATAATGCAATTGAATAATATTATGCTGCTTTTTCAAAAAACTAAAAAGTTTTTTGCTAAGGTCGAAAAAGAACTCTTCCCTAATGTATATAAGCTAGTAGACCTACCGATTGATTTTGAAGAACCATTGGTTCATGTAAACAAAGTGTTAGATGAAAAAGGAGAAGTAAAATCCAATGCCTCAAAGGCTTTGGTCCGCATTCGAGCTACCAAAGGGGCTAAAACGAAGCAGATAGATAAGTTATTTAGCTCTATTATTAATGATCTCAACAATAAAGGTTTTCTTACAGATAATAAAGAGTCCTATAGAAATGGTAGGCGTGTGTTGAGTGTTCCTTCAGAACATAAAAGAAAGATACGAGGCATCATTCATGATGAATCTGCTACAGGTAAGACTGCATTTATAGAACCAGAGAGAATAATTGACTTAAATAATGACCTCTTTGACTTAGATATGGACGAGAGAAAAGAGATAGTCAAAATTTTGAAAGGACTTTGTGATGTGATCCGTCCTTTTAGTGAAGATATAGCAATAGCATCAGAGATTATTGCTCAGATAGATAGTATCCAAGCTAAAGCAAGACTAGCTTTACAAATAGATGCACATAAGCCTAGGCTTAGAAAGGATCCTAAGTACAAATGGAAGCAAGCTTTGCATCCTTTACTCCTTATTAAAAATAAACCATTAGAAAAAGAAACTATCCCATTTGACTTAGAGCTCATAGGGAAAAATCGAGTTCTGCTCTTAAGTGGACCAAACGCTGGAGGAAAGTCTATTTGTATGAAAACAGTGGGCTTGTTGCAAATCATGCTGCAAAGTGGTTTTTTGGTTACCATGGATGAAACCTCGGAAATGGGTATTTTTAAAGATATGTACACGGATATTGGGGACCAGCAATCCTTGGAAGATGACTTGAGTACCTATAGTAGTCGATTGCAGAACATGAAAGCCTTACTCAAAGGGGCTAGTGAAAAATCTCTTATATTGATTGATGAATTCGGTTCGGGGACGGATCCTAAATTAGGGGGCGCTATTGCCGAAGCCATATTGCGAGAACTCAATTTTCGAAAGTCCTACGCCGTTATCACCACGCACTATTCTAATCTCAAGATATTCGCTTTCAAAACGAAAGGCATTGTAAATGGAGCAATGCTTTTTGATAAAGAAACTTTGAGTCCATCCTATATCATGAAGATAGGTAGACCAGGTAGTTCATTTGCATATGAAATAGCCACAAAAGTCGGTTTGGATAACAAGATATTGAAGTACGCAAAATTCAAAACGGGTAAGAACGCGAAGGCTATCGAAGATTTGCTAATAGAACTGCAAAGCGATAAGAAACGCTTAGAGGATCAGTTGCAAGAGATGAAAGATAGAGAGGTGAAATTGCAAAAGCTAATCAAGAATTATGAGCTCATGAATAATGACCTCAATATAAAACGAAAACGACTGAAGCTGGATTCAAAACAACTTGAACTCCAGAAAACGCAACGGGATACCCAAGAGTTAGATAAACTCATCAAAGAGTTGAAGAGTAAAAGTAAGGAAGAAACCATCAAAGAGGTTAAGGAAATCAAGAAGGTAGAAAATACTAAGAAGAAGTCGCTTAATAATGAAGTAAAGGAATTGCAAAGGGAAATCTATGCAGGAAATACAGAAGGAGGCAAAAAAATAAGAGAAGGTGATTTTGTCAAACTTATCAGTGGTGGAGCGGCAGGAAAAGTAGAACGTATCAGTAAGAACAAAGCCATTGTGATGATGGGCATTATGAAAATGACAGTTGATTTGGATGAGCTTATCCCTGCAAATGAGCCTATACCTATAAATAAAAGAAAATCCGTAAACACAGATTCGGTAGCTTCCTCTGCTACTTTTGAAACTAAGATTGATATTCGAGGATTGAGACGCGATGAAGCCCTTAAAACACTAGAAGCCTTTTTGGATAAAGCGATTATAAACAACGTAGACATCTGCGAAATTATTCATGGAAAGGGCAATGGGGTTCTCAAAAAGTCCGTTCTTAAAAAGATAAGAGAATATAAAGACGTCAAAGAAGTCTTTCATCCGCCTCAAGAAGCTGGAGGAGATGGCGTCACTATTGTAAATTTCTAAAACCAAGACTTGATGAACGCTCTAAGCACCAATCGTTTTATTGTAGCGCCTATTAATCTATTGCTTTACCTTTCATACGCTACGCTCTTGACCTTATTTTTATGCTATATAGACGAAGGTCATTATAATTTTGCCTGGATGTCAGAGCCTGGAGTTTGGTTTGTTTTTGGATTGTATAGTCTCTTCTTTTTGGTAATACTACTATTAGTGGATGCTTTTACCTTTAGAAGGCTATCTGGTATTCAAAAGGGCTTAGTCACTGTTGCCATAGGATTTATACTTAACTTCGTTTTAGTGGCCACTTTGTTTATAAAATAAATTCCTAACTGTAAATCGATCGGCGATTGCGTTAGGGATAGAAAGAGAGCAAAGACACATTCCGATAGGATGTGTCTGTAGCTGTGCGATAGCACCGTAATGAACATGGAGCTCTGTATAGCCCGACCTCAGCTGCCCTCTAAATTGAGCAGCCAAGGGCTGCTCAATTTAGAGGGCAGCTGAGGGAACGCCCAAATAAACATTATCGTGATTATAGTACTTGCTTTATACTAGGTGGAGAGAAAAAGTATTATCTTCGCGCTATGGATGAAAGGGTTATTATTTTAGATTTTGGATCGCAGTACACGCAGCTTATTGCACGCAGAGTCAGAGAGTTAAACATAAGGAGCGAAGTATATCCTTATAACAAATATCCTGAAGAACACCAAGACAAGATCAAAGCAGTTATCCTATCTGGAAGTCCTTTTTCTGTATTAGAACCTGACGCCTTACCGGTTGATTTAGAACCTTTTTTAGGAAAGAAACCCGTCTTGGGTATTTGCTATGGTGCGCAGTATTTAGCCCATACTTTAGGGGGCCAAGTGAAGCGCTCTGAAAAGCGAGAATATGGAAAAGCCAATCTGGCTAGTTTTAGCTTATCTAATGATCCTTTCATAAAAAACGTTGAAGCAGATTCACAAGTGTGGATGTCGCATGGGGATACAATTTTTGAATTGCCCGATAGCTTTGAAGTAGTGGCGAGCACAAAGGATGTACATGTCGCAGCATATAAGTCGAAGGCGCAACAATATGATGCGCCTGTGTATGGAATCCAATTTCATCCTGAAGTGACCCATTCGATCCATGGTAAGCAAATACTTGAAAATTTCTTAATAAATATAGCCGGATGTGAGCGTAACTGGACAGCTGCTTCGTTTATAGAAAGCACGGTTGCGGAAATAAAGCAAAAAGTAGGCAAAGATGAAGTGCTGATGGCACTAAGTGGTGGAGTAGATTCGACGGTAGCAGCCATGCTTATCCATAAAGCCATCGGAAGCCAACTGTCTTGCTTTTTTGTAGATAATGGTCTACTACGGAAGAACGAATTTGAAGAAGTCTTGTCTTCTTATCAAGACATGCAGTTGAAAATAACGGGTGTCGATTCTAAAAAAGAATTCTATGCTGCTCTGTCTGGAGTATCAGATCCCGAAGGCAAAAGGAAAGCCATCGGTAAGACTTTTATAGATGTGTTTGATAGTGTGTCCAAGGATAACGCTCAAGTCAAGTGGTTAGGGCAAGGGACTATCTATCCTGACGTCATAGAGTCGATTAGTGTTTCTGGACCCGCTGTGACCATCAAGTCTCATCATAATGTAGGTGGCTTACCAGATTATATGAAACTTGACTTGGTAGAGCCACTGAGAATGTTGTTTAAAGATGAAGTACGTACTGTTGGACGAGAATTAGGCATCAAATCTAGTATCATTGATAGACACCCTTTTCCTGGTCCAGGGCTAGGAATCAGGATACTCGGTGAAGTAACTGAAGAAAAAGTGGCTATCTTACAAGCCGCAGATCGCATATATATAGATAAGCTCAAGAGTAGTGGATGGTATAACAAAATCTGGCAAGCAGGTGCCGTTTTGCTTCCTGTGTTTTCAGTTGGTGTGATGGGAGATGAGCGAAGTTATGAACAGGTGGTTGCGCTAAGAGCTGTGAATTCAAGTGATGGTATGACGGCAGAGTGGAGTAAAATACCTTATGAGTTGTTAGCTGAAATTTCGACAGAGATTATCAATAATGTAAAAGGAATAAATAGAGTAGTTTATGATATCAGTACAAAACCACCTTCTACGATTGAGTGGGAGTAAGCTCTTATTTTTCGGGATATGTCTTTCTTTTTTATTCGCTTGCGGGGGAGCAAAAAAAGTAATTCAACCTACTTTACCATCCGTATCTCAACAGGATGGAAAGGCAAAAGTAGACACTATAAAATGGGTAGAAGATACCTCGGCCCCGGCCCCAATTGAGTCGGACGAAGTAGCTTCAAATGATGGAGAGGCTACAAATACAATGGATGATGGGCCTGAAGTTCCAAATTCTGATAAGCTCGAGGAGTACAATATATCTGTTTTATTCCCTTTCTATAGCAATGCTTATAATCCCGAAAATGATCGTTCTAGAAAAAAGTCTAAGCGTGCAGTTCAACTTTATGGCGGGATGCAACTGGCTATAAATAAGTTAGAAAGAGAGGGCGCGAAAATGAAATTCAACGTCTTTGATACACAAGGAAATACAGGTACTACTCATGACTTGTTGACACGTGGAGACATATATAGCTCTGATGTTATTTTTGGTCCTTTTCGATCAGACAATTTGAAAATCGGAGCATCGATCGCTCAAGAAATAAAGAAGCCTTTTATCTCTCCGATGAATCCGTCAGATAAGATTACTGCTAATAATCCATTTTTTGTACAGGTAAAGCCTAGTTTAGAAGCGCACTGCCAAGCGATAACCGCACATGTTCTAGAAAGTTTTGAGCCAGAGCAAGTCGTGATAGTGGCGAGAAATAAAGTGGGAGAGAAAGAGCGACTAAAGATATTTCAAGAGGCACTGGGATTTCATTTAAAAGGAAAAGGGGAGCAAAAATTTAGAGAGTATTTGGTTACCGATTATGGAAATGAGTTTGATAATATGGATTTCACAAATTATATTGTTGAAGGAGTTCCAACTGTTTTTGTTGTTCCCTCTTGGTCTAGTGAGTCCTTTATCAATAATGTTTTAAGAAAGATAAGGCTAGTCAAATTAGAGAACGAAGTAACGGTATATGGAATGCCGCAATGGAAAAACTTTGAACGGGTCAGTTACGATGACTATGAAGTGCTAAATCTTCACGTGAGTAGTGATAATCAACTGGATCGAACAAAAACGAATATTCAAAATTTTGCACGAGTGTACTTTGATAAGTTTGGAGAAATGCCAACTGAAGATGCATACTATGGATATGACATGACCTTGTACATGGGACGTATGTTGATTAAGCATGGTTCTCAATTTCAGACGCAGATTGATGCTGAGCCTTTCGTAGGATTATCTACTGGTTTCAAATTTGAATCGATTTACGATTTGTCTGAAGATGATTTCGAAACCGCGCCTATCAAATATATCGAAAACAGACATGTAGATATTTTGCATTTCAAAGAGTTTCGATTCCAATTGGTGGAATAGTATTTTATATTTTTAGGGGCCATCCCGATGCTTCACCCCAAGCTATCCCATCGGGACCTGGCTATCCGAGACGCCACATTCGTTTCGGTCCTGCGCCAGACTATCGTCGTGGCTTGGACGACCGCACATAGGCGAAGAAAAATTCGCCTATGCACGATCTCTCTACTATCCATTGTCCAATTTCATAGAATGGATTTTTCTGCTATTGCAAGCTTATTTTTTTCAGCCATTTTAGAGCCTAAATTCTGAATTTTCTTAACGTTTAATCAAGTGCAAGTCAATTTCAAAGCATTTTCAGCGTGAATGAATAAATTATATAAAAATATATGTGTCATTCTCAGGATTAAAGCTCATAAAATGTATTTTTGCAGGCTATGAGATTGAAAAGCTTAAGGATAAAAGGGTTCAAAAGTTTTGCTAACGATACGGTTATCAATTTCAATGAAAATGTCATTGGAATCGTAGGGCCAAACGGATCTGGTAAGTCTAACGTTATAGATGCTATCAGGTGGGTACTAGGTGAACAGAAGAGTAAAGAACTGAGACTAGATAAGATGACAAGTGTCATCTTTAATGGTACCAAGAAGAAGAAATCATCAGGTATTGCTGAGGTAGCCCTTACCTTTGATAATACTAAGAATCTACTTCCGACTGAATACAATACAGTCACTATATCTCGGACCCTATATAAATCTGGTGAAAGCGAATATCGTTTGAATGATGTCAAGTGTAGGCTCAAGGATATAGCTTCTCTCTTTTTAGATACCGGAATAGGATCGAACAGTTATGCCATCATCGAGCTCAAGATGGTGGATAGTATCCTAATGGATACAAATAATGCGAGGCGCAAAATGTTTGAACAAGCGTCCGGAATATCAAAATATAAAAAGCGTAAGCACGAAACACTAAATAAATTAGATAGCACTAAAGGAGATTTGGATAGGGTAGAGGATTTGCTATTTGAAATTGAAGGGAACCTCAAAACCCTTGAGAAACAAGCCAAACGAACAGAAAAGTACTTCGCGCTTAAGGAGAAGTATAAAGTACAAAGTATCTCCCTCGCAAAACATAAGTTGTCCTCATTTGAAACTAGACTAAGTGATTTTGCTGGAAAGATATTGGACGAAGAACAAAAGTTGACTGAATTCACAGCAAAGAAAACAACGCTAGAAAGTGAATTGCAAAATGTCAAAACTGAAATTCTAGAAAGCGAACAATTGCTTTCAGGAAAACAAAAGGAATTCAATGACTTGGTCAAGTCAACAGATGATAAAGAAAATAACCTGAAGATCATTGAGCAGAAGCTCCAATATCTAAAGAACGACCAAAGCAAGCTAGAAACGAATATCCAGACGGCGAATACAAAAATCAATGAGTTTAAGACTAGGGCTGAAGATTATAGAAGGCAGCTAACTGAAGTAAACGCAGAGAAAAATAGCTTGGAATCTATCTATCAATCGGAGCAGGAAAAGCTAGATCAGATCAAGAATAATCATGAAGAGGTTAAGAAGGAATTAGATGAAATTCTGAGTCGCCAGAAAGTATTCCAAGATAAAATCATCGGCTTCGAAAGAGATAAGGCGATACTCTTGAGTCAGAACACCCAGTTAGAACAAGAGAGCGAAAAGCTTAAAGAACAAGTTAGGCTGGCCCAAGAGAGAATCACGCAGTTCAAAGCTGAACTAGAATCAACAGAAGCAGAGTTTAGAGATAAGTCCTCGAACTTGAGTGCCATAGAGCAAAAGTTCATTTCGCTAACGGAGCAAAAGAATGAAAAGGAGGTAGAAAAGGAACGTTTAACTGGAGAGTTGAGCGGGCTAAATCGAACACTAGACGCAAAACAAAATGAATTTAACCTAGTCAAAAGTCTAGTAGAAAAAATGGAAGGATTCGCAGATTCTGTGAAATTCCTAAGTAACAAGAAGAATTGGGAAGTAGGTGCCCCTTTACTTACTGATTTGATCTACTGTAAGGATGAATACAAGGTAGCAATAGAGAACTATCTAGATAGATATCTGCAATACTTCGTAGTAGACAATTTTGAAGATGCTGCTAATGCAGTCAAGCTCTTAGGCAAATCACAAAAGGGTAGAGCCAACTTTTTTATTTTAGATGCTATAGCTTCTTCTCATAATGCTACAAATCCTAGTTCGATTGGGATGCCTGCACTGGATGTAGTAGAGTATGATAAAAAGTATGAAAAGCTCTTTGAGTACCTTCTAGGCAATGTTTTCTTAACTACGGAAGCTACACCAGACCAAAGCCCTTCCTTGGAGGATAACCAGGTTTTGCTAAGTGTCATAGGTAATTATTCTCAAGCGAAATATAGCCTTTCCGGAGGTTCACTTGGCTTATTCGAAGGAAAGCGGATGGGGCGTAAGATGAACCTTGAAAAACTGGAAGTCCAAATATCTGAGCTGAGTACCAAGATATCTGAACTGGATAAACTTGCAGCTACCAATAATACAGCATTGACAGAATTGAATGCGCAGTTAGGAGAGATTAATTCTGAAGAGGTAAAGGCAGAGATCAATAAGATCCAGCAACAAAGAATGTCTTTCAATCTCAAGATTGAAACTGAGGAAAACCAAATACTAGGCTACCAGAAAAGAATCCAAGAGATAGAAGCCAGCAATATGCAGAATAGCTCTAGCATTAGTAGCATTCTTGCTTCCATAGGAGAAAATGAATTGGCACTCTCTAACTTTAGTTCGAGTGTATCTACGCAAGATGTCAAGTACTCCAATATAAGTGAGCAATTAAGTGCTTTATCGTCCAATGTAAATGCCAAGCAAATAGAGCTCATGCGTTGTCAAAATAAGACAGAACTGCTTGAGAGAGAATTGAAGTTTTGTGTGGATGGATTGGAAGAAAACAAAAACTTGATAAATTCTTCTCAGAGCAACATCAAGGAAACATCAGATCAGATAGCGCAAGGGCAGCAAAATATTGAAAATATCAAATCAGAGTTGGTAGAGTTGTATGCCGCTAAAAAAGAGCGTTCTGAAAATTTATCCGACGTAGAGAAAACCTACTTCGGTAAACGAAATGCCATCACAGATCAAGAAAATGCATTGAAAAAATACGATGCTTCCCTTAATCAAATCAATGCTTTACTTAGCACATTGAAAGAAGGCAAGTTGAATGTGAAATTGGAATTGACTTCCATCACAGAAAGACTAAGAGCGGAATTTAATATAGATGCAAATGACTTAGAAGCGTATCAAGAAGAGGAAGGTGCAAAGGATAAGGAAATCGACGAAGCGGCGCTAAGTGCTACCTTGGATAAGTTGAAAAACCGAATCCATAACTTTGGTGAAATCAACCCCATGGCCTTGACTGCTTTTGATGAAATGAAAGAGCGGTATGATACCATCAATGAACAACGTGCCGATATATTGCAGGCGAGAGATAGTCTCCTTGAAACAATAGCAGAAATAGAACTTTCAGCCTCTACGCAGTTCATGAAGGCCTTCACAGAGGTGAGAACGAATTTCAAAGAAGTATTCCGAAGCCTCTTTACAGAGGATGATGACTGTGATCTTATCCTCGAAGATGAAGAGAACCCATTAGAATCAAGCATCAAGATCATCGCTAAGCCTAAAGGAAAGAGGCCACAGGCTATATCTCAGTTATCTGGGGGAGAGAAGACATTGACTGCAACGGCGTTGTTGTTCTCACTATACCTCTTGAAACCTGCGCCATTCTGTATATTTGATGAGGTAGATGCACCATTGGATGATGCGAATATTGACAAGTTCAACCGTATTATCCGTAAGTTCTCTGGCGACTCACAGTTTATCATCGTAACGCATAATAAGCAGACGATGGCCGCTGTAGACGTCATCTATGGAGTATATATGCAAGAGCAAGGGGTAAGCGCCGTAAGCCCAGTAGACTTCAGAGAATTGGATAACGCTTCCGTGTTTGAGTTGGCAGCTAGTTAAGATTGACTTTGATTGAATTGTCGATTGGAGTACTCTGTATTAGGGTCTCTTTGGGTGCCGTTTGGGTATAGGAGTTGGTCTATTTTTTCTAAGAGCCATTCTTTGGAGACAGTCTTTCCATTGTCTTGGATTTCTCTTTGCATCTTTAGGAGCACCACCTGATTCTTTTCAAATTTATTTTTCACCAATTTTTTGGTATGCTTGAGGAAGTTAATGTAATTCTGTTGCCTCTTATTAGAAATCGTTTTTTGCCTTCTTAAATACGTTTTAAAGGAGTCAATAAAGGAAAGAATAGCTTCATCTTCGCCCAATTCAAAGTACGTAATAACAGTAAAAAGCTTAGTGTTTAAGCGGTAGGTGAAATCTTCATATTCCACTTGCAATAATATCGGTAGTAATTCTTCATATCTCTTTTGATAGAAATACAATTGAGCTGTATTGAAAGTTATTGCATTCTCTTTGTATCGCTCTGGTAATTTGTTTTTATAGTTTTCAATAAAATTTTCTGCCCATTCAAATTTACCTAGTTTTAAGGCTACACTTATAATATTTTTAAACTTCCATGGACCCAATTCATTTTCTATTATATTTTTCTCTATTAACGATTCGTTTAATTGTAAAAATTCAGATAGAAATTTATTATTACCAGAATTGATTTTTCGAGAGCAGTAATTAATAGCAGAAGTATAAATTTCTTTAGCTTCATAATTTGGAAAAATATCTATGTCTTTGTCAAGTAACTCTTTCAATTTGAAATAATTCTCATCTTTATCTTCAGTTAAGGTGAGAAACATATGATAATAAACGGAGACAAGGGGAACATCGTCATACTTATAGTTTTTTAGGTGCGCTACAATTTCATCTCTAAACAGAATTTGGTAATCCATAGAGATGATATTTTCACGAACTATAATTTCGCATAAGTACCTCATTTTTTCAGCTAAGTAGAAATAGTCCAAGTAATTCACAATTTGGTTTAAATTACTTTCCGAATTCCTATCTAGGTCTGAATTTTTTAACTCATAAATATTTTTTTCTCTTTGGTACTGATAAAGAAAAAACTCTGATTCTCTGAGGGGAGATTTCTCACTAGTACGGTAAGCGTTGGAAAGGGAGGTGCTAATGAGTTTCTTTAAATTTTTATTGCTGACGGATTTGAGAAGGTAGTTGGCTTTTAGCAATTTATTGTTTTCGTATACTTCCTGAGCCAAAAATTGTTCTACTAGTTTTAACAAGTCGGAAAAAAGCTTCCTGACTTTAAGGGAGTTAAAGGATTCTTTTTTATTTAACTCTATCCACAATTCCTCTTTAGTGAAATTAAATTCCTTGTCAAAATGGGAGTAGATGTACTGATTTAAAGTGATGATTTCTTGATTAACATTAAAATAGGGAGATTCAACAAACTTTTTGAGCCTGTTTAATTCCACCTTACTAAAAGATTCTAGGATAGAAAGTAACTTATTAT
>CAYZUW010000067.1:0-14815 GCA_964481325.1 uncultured Saprospiraceae bacterium | reverse complement strand
AAAATGCAGTAATTATAGCAAAAAACAGAGGTTGTTTGGTGATGGTCATAATAATTGGCGCTTATTGGTATAGAATTTGTTTTAATATGTTAAGCACTGATTAATATAAATTTAAGTAGTACTAAACAAAATTTGAACAATGGCCTAAGGGCCAAAAAAGCTAAAATACAATGAAAAAAACACTTTATGTACTCGCTTTGATACTTTCCTCCACAAATCTAGCCTTCGCTGAATGTATATTTCACAAACCTGTGGAGATAAGAGAACTTAGCATAGGAAATCTCGTCACTTGGTCTACCGTAATTGAAAATGGAAACAATAAATTCATCGTAGAAAAATCTACAGATGGTGTTTTATTTGTGGAGATAGGCGAATTAGAAGGGGCAGGGGATTCACAAGATATCAATGATTATAGATTTTTAGATTTGAAAACGGGAGAGGACGAGGCCTACTACAGATTGAAGATGGTGGATGCTGCAGAATATGAGTCTGTTACCCACACGATTTTCTTCAACCGAATACATAGCAATAACTATGTTTTTAAGTCTATGTCAAGTCCTATTACAGATGCTCATTTTACCCTATTGCTAGACTCTAAAGTGTCAGGCAAATTAAGATACCGAGTATTGAATCAAAAGGAGAAGGTTCTAATTTCAAAAGCGAGACAAGTAAAAGCAGGAGAAAATGTAGTCTCTATAAATCTGTCCGATTTTCCAATGGGTAGTTACAAATTGGAAACCACCTTAGCAGAGGAAATAGAAGAAGTAAATTTAAGAAAAGTGCCAAGAGGAAGCTTACCGAATATCCAATATGTAATAAAGTAACTCCAAAAGTAAGATATTAGACCATTGGTCTAAAGAGTAGGATAATTTGGTTAAAGTTTTTTCATGATATATAGTCCGATCTTTCTCACTGAGATTGATCGGCTATATTTTTTTATGGTTGTAAAATGAATCCACTCCGAAAACTTCTGAATTCCTAAAATGCCTATTCCAGACGGGGCTCGCAATTTATTTTTTCGACTCTACCTTGAATAAATTAAAAAAAACCGTCGCTTTTGCTAACTTAGTCTCATGCAATGGAGACACTTATTCACATTATTTTGCCTTTTTAGTATTGTATATACTACTCATGCACAACCAAGTGGCGCGGAACTGCTAGAAAAAAGCATAGCCTTTCATGATCCTACCGGTAACTGGCCCACTTTTAAAGGACAATTGGACTTTGTGGTAACGAGACCGAATAAGCCAAATGGGGATCGAACAGTTTTTATCGATAACAAGAATGAGCACTTTCTCTTTGTAGCGAAATATGAAAATGGCGAGCTAGAGTATGAAGTAGATAAAGGAAGCCCTCATACGCTTTGGAACGGAGAAGAATCTATACCAGAGGAGGTAGCCAAAAAATATCGGGTGACTAAGGATAGGTCCATTATGTATCGCAATTATTATACTTATCTGTACGGTATGCCCATGAAACTATTGGATCCAGGTACGCAGATTTCTCCAGAAGTGCAAGAGGTAGACTTTTATGGAAAGCGCTATTATAAGTTGAAGGTCACTTACGATCCACAAGTAGGGAAGGATAGCTGGTACTTTTATTTCAATACGAAGACATATGCATTAGAAGCCTATCAATTTTTTAAAGATGAATCTAAAAATGATGGAGAGTATATTCTTTTTGAAGGCTTAAGAACAATCGACCGTATCAAAATGCCTAAAGATAGAAAGTGGTATTTTAATAAAGATGAGAAGTATTTAGCGACAGATATTTTAAAGTAGTTCTGTTGACTTATTGTTCTACAGAGAAGGTTTTCCTATTATACGCTATCCCAAGAGAAATAGAAGGTGAGGCTCCTTGACTAGTAGCAGTGATAGCACCATAAGTACCAAAGTTAAGCCACCAATTGTTTATTACATTGAGTGACAATTTTATTCCAGGTGAAAGGTATTCCCCATTATTATGGTATAATACGGAGGCATCTCCATCAGGATCTGTCGTATCTTCTAGATTCAAAGCGCCGTCAATATGAAAAAACAAGTATAGGGCTCTTTTACCAAAATTTGCTTTTGTTCCAATCTCTGTATCTATTGTTATTTGATTGGGTATATCTGCTCTATATCTGTGCCCTGCGGTAATGTATCCAAATGCACTATTCCTCGTAAATCCAACACTCAATCCTAAGTCAATGCCATGCTGCTCATACCCAGTGCGCAGTGCGCCTTCTCTGGTAGCAGTAGGAGCGGTGTAACCAGCAAAAGCTGTAAGCGGAAAACTCTTGAATAACTCATGCTTAAGCTTAACACTTATATCTCCAAGGGCATTTAGGGAATTGCCGTCCGTTTCAACGGATTTGAAAGGTAAAGATAATTGGATTCCTGTTCTATCCGATAAACTATACGAAGCAAAGAGCCCAATTGAACGATCGTTAGTTTCAAATGTATTTTGCGACCTCTCGCCATCAATGTTAAATATATCAGTATAACTTATTACTGTCCCAGATACTTGGGCGTAGATGGACCCCTTATCATCTACCCAAGGACTTTGACCAAATGTGCTCAGACTTGCGAATAAAAAAGAAAGAATTAGTAGATTTTTGTATAACATGAAATAAGCTTTTTAATCAGTTGGTGTGGTTGAAATTTTAATTATGCAATGGTTCAGCAATTAAATTATATGTCGCTGATAATCAAGGGGCTATAGTTGTTTGTCTGAATTTTGTAATCGCTTGGCAAACAAGCATTTACTGCTAGTTGATTTATAAATTTCCAAAAAATCCTAAACCATTAATTTCATTATAATAAAATATTTCTATTTACAATATTGGAGAAACGCCTCGCGTAGCATTTAGTTATCAAAAAGACATAATGATTTGCGAGATGTCAAATAAAAGTTCAATTTGCAAATTTTTATGGGTTTGTAGTCTAACTTTCATATTTTAAAGGTGTTATACTCGTATAAAAATTGACTCATTATGAAATATATATAACGTTTTTGATACTAGGTTGTCTTACATTTTCCTGCTCAAATGGCGAAAATGGAAGTGCTAAGGAGCAAGCTACATCTGTCATGGCTGCAAATAAGCAAGAAAGCTCTCCTTTTACAGATTTTTGGAACCAAGGAAAAGCGGAGATTACGACTTATGATTTGATGCAAGCGAGATATGGAGAGCTTCATGAAGGGATTGCAAATTCGATTTTTGTCACGGAGCCATTTAGCAAATCTAAACATGTAAAATTGGATTACCCTAGCAAGAGTGGTAATGATCTTGTTCCAGCCATGAAACTCAACTTTACGCGTAAATTCTATACAGGCGTATATCCATACTCCACTATGTTGTCTGTCTTTACACCTCAAGACTTAAAGAAGAACCCCCATTCATTAAAAGCAGTCTTTGGGGCGCAAGAGTGGTGTGGTCAAACATACACCCAACTAGATCTCACTGCAGGTGGTTTTGAGATGGAACAATATTCTTACTTCGAATCTGAAGGAGATAAGCGTGTCAAACTTCAAAAGGCTATCCTTGAAGACGAATTGTGGAACATCATAAGAATCAATCCGGAGAATCTGCCGGTAGGAAAAGTCAATATGATTCCTGGATTGACGTTTTCTAGATTAGGCCATGTGGAGCCAGACGCAGTCATGGCGGAAGCGAAGCTTACCAAAAATGGAAAGATGACGACTTACTCTATACATTATCCTCAGCACGAAAGAACGCTTTCTATTGATTTTAAAACAGCATTTCCTCATGAGATTGAAAGCTGGCAGGAAAAAGGATATTCGGGATTCGGATCAAGTCGTAAGATTTTGACCACCACAGCGACAATGAAGTCTCGAAAGATGTTAGATTACTGGAGCAAGCATAGTTTGCAAGATGCCTCTTTAAGAGCGGATTTAGGACTATAGATTAAAGCAACTCTCAAGATTCGAAATGAAATCTTGCTGAATCTTTAGATTTTGGAATAATATATTCGTAAAATAAAGATGTAAATTTAACGTTTGCTTAGTAATAATCGAAAACATGTATGAAAAATAAGCTACTCCTAATTTCTACTATTCTACTCTTTATCAGTGAAATAGATGCCCAAACATTTAGTAATGAGTTTCTAAGTATTGGAGTAGGTGCACGCGCCCAAGCGCTAGGAAAATCTGTCGTAGCGACAACAGATGATGTTACGGCTAGTTTTTGGAACGCTTCGGGTTTGGTTCGAAATACACACGATGATTGGCAATTTGGTGCTATGCACGCTGAGTGGTTTGCTGGTGTAGGAAAATTTGATTACATAGCGGCTACAAGAAAAATAGACGATAACCGTAAAGCCATCTCCTTATCGCTTATTCGATTCGGTATTGACGATATCCCGAATACCCTTAACCTTTTTGAAGCTGATGGAAGTGTCAATTTTGACAACGTCGTTCCATTCTCTGCTTCAGATTATGCTTTTCTCGGTGGGTATAGTCAGTATCTTTTTAAAGACTCTGATCAGTGGACTGTAGGAGGAAACCTTAAAGTAGTTTATAGAAATATTGGTCCTTTTGCGGATGCCTTTGGTTTTGGTCTTGATGGTGGTATTCAATATTGGACAGAGAAGTGGAAATTAGGTTTTAGTGTAAGTGATATAACGGGTACATTCAATGCTTGGACATTCAACTTTACAGAATCAGAAAAGGAGGTTCTACAGCTTACTGATAATGAGCTGCCTGAAAATTCGATTGAAGTGACAAGGCCAAAAGCTACGCTGGGTATTGCTCGATACAAGCAGCTCCAAAAGGGATTTGGCCTGGGTGTGGAAGGTAGTATTGTGGCTACTTTTGATGGAAAAAGAAATACCCTGATCAAAACGGATCAGTTCAGTATTTCACCTGGAATAGGGGCGGAATTAGACTATAAGCAATTTGCTTTTTTAAGATTTGGTTTAACCAATTTGCAAGAGGATACAGATTTAAATCAAGGTGCCTTTTGGACAGTGGAGCCGTCGCTGGGGGTAGGGGTGAAAATAAAGAATTTCAAACTGGACTATGCCTTTACGGACATTGGTGACCAAAGAAATAATACCTTTTCTCACGTTTTTTCATTGCTTTTCAATCTACAATCCAAATCAAAGAAGGAAGGGTTCTAACAGGAATCGTAGTATAAAAGCCCTTGACATTTATATTTTTATTATATAGATTTACACTTCCACGAGGTATCAATACGTTTTGACTCAACGTTATTATCATTGGGGATGATTTTTATAAGTGTCTAAGGCGGGCTTCAAGCCGTTGACTTGTCCGGTTTTTTGATTTAATTATCAGAACAGGGAGATTACTGAACCACTTTAAGCGCCCCATCCATGTCTTTTACGGGTCCAAAACACCCTGATATCCTGTGGTTTTTTTATGCCCCTATGTCATTTGTACTCAACGGAAATTGGTTCTGGACAATTTATGCAATTTTATTTTGGTCAATATGAACGAAGTGTTGCGAAGCAGAAAAGATTCTGTGAATCTTTTCAACGAAGTGAACCGCTTGCGGGTGGGCTAGCAACGCAGTTGATGCCTTAGCATCAGCGAGTATTCATAACGCAGATAGTGGGCAAAAGAAATACCAGAAACGCCCCAAACTACTTTCCGTTGAGTATAGTCTCAAAGTGAAGGAGGAATTATTTTCTTGAAGTGCCCATTTAGTTTTGCTCTTTCTTTGAGCGTTTCCATTTCTTTAGCGACTGGTACTACTTTTTTGAGGTGTTCTAAAATATATTCCTGACGCCGTTCTTCACTTTCTATTCTGAGCAAGTTGTATTCTTGTTCCACGCTCATTCCAAGATGATGGGCTATTTGGAAAGAGGTAAAAGATTTAGGACTTTCAGGCATTTTACTATTTGGAATATCTAAGAGGGTAAATAGTTCTTTCAAAAAAGAAAATATTTCTTCGTTTAGATTTAAGTTTGATTTTGAGTTCTTGTATTCGAGTCTTTCAATATCTGCTCCAGCGTATAGTTTGTTTGGAGCTTGAGAATAAAATTTCTCGATACGAAAAACACCAATACCTAGGGTTCGTACATCAAGCTCTCCGTTTTCGTAGGTATTTTCTATTTTTTCTAGTTTAATTTCCGTACCTATATTCACTATCTTATTGTCTATAAAGGCAGGTATTCCAAATGTAATTTGATTCTCTCTACATGCTCTAATAAGCTGCTTATATCGAGGTTCAAATATGTGTAAATTGAGGCGTTCTCCAGGAAAAGCGACTAGTTTCAATGGGAATAAGGGGAGGAAATCTATCATGCAACCAAGATAGAAAAATCAAAATAATCTCGGTAATAGCAGCCATCTTTTCTTAGCTGTTCCTTAAGTAATGTACACTGCAAACTTTTACGAATACTTTTATGTCTGAATGGCTTATTGGTTTTAGCTTTTGGAAATAAGACTGTTTTGTTTATTACACAGCTGCGTAACTCGATATAAATAAGGAAGATTTTAGATTTGCAAAATGCAAATTATCAAGGAGTGCAAGTTTGGATGTCTACTGTTAATTCTCCACCGAGAAGAACTTCGAAGCCAGGTAGCAACTCTATAAAATCTCCAGCGAAAAAAGTGACATCTTGATTGCTTCCAATAGTGGCATCAGAAGTTATAGATATTTGAGCATTGTATACGCCATCCATAATAGGATCGGGATAATGCATACTTATTGGACAGTTGTTATTACAAACGCTATTTGGAGCATCTATTTCGATTTGCATATAAACCGGAAAGTGATCAGACATTAATTCAACTTGATTGGCGATAGGGGAGTTGCCTTCTCCAGCTCTTCCGTTCCATGGCACACCTGCACTTGCCCAGGTCTGATAGGTACCTGTGTTGTAGCTTATTTTTTCAGTACTATTTAGAATCACCGAGTTGTAAAACCAAAGATCAAAACGATCATCCAGTCCGCCTGATGAGCCTCCGTTATTGTTATTGGTAGAGCTGGAGCTTCTAGTAGATTGTGTATATCTATCCACTTGGCTGGGGATATTTCTGACCCAGCCATTTAGCGGATCTACGAAGGTGCCGAAAACTCCATTTTGTAAAGTAATGTATCCGTCTTCAAAGTCACCTTGAAAATTAAAATCGCCTCCGACAATTATGTTGTCGTCGCTACTTAAGTTAACCGAGATATAATCCACTATATCTTTAGCACCAAGGTCTCGTCTCTCCTCATCTGAAATAGATGAATTACTTGCAGGATCATTGCCCGCCTTCAAATGTGTTGAGAAAATATCTAAGGTCGCGATTTGTTCGGGACAAATTGGCGTTACTGGATAGCTTAATTCATAATGACTTGATGGCCGTGGTGTAAACACGGAATTGCCATTTGTTGTCATGGCAGAATTGACGGCAGGTACTTCGGAAGATGTACTAAAATTGAAAAGATTCGCATTGTAAAAAAGCATATTCCCCAAAAAACCAAAAGTAGTACTTCCGTACCCAGTATATGTAGGTGCATATGCATATGTTTTTCCTAAAACTCCGTTGTTATTCAATTCAATTAATAATATATCTGCATTGGTCAACCCTTCTGCATTTGTACCATTGACGGTTCTTAATTCTTGAACAATAATGATATCTGCATCGGCGTCTTCTATTATTTCTCTAAACAATACGGCTCGTGCACTATCACCGTCTAAAGTACTGTTACTGCCATTCGGAAAATTTAATAAATTGTAGGTGAGCACATTCACATCAATAGTTTGGCAATCAAGCCTACATAAAGACAGAATACTAAATATAAAGAAAAGTGTAATTTGTTTTTTCAAATTCGTCCGATAAGTATATCAAGATGCATTACAATCAAATATAGTAAAAGACTGCATGCTTTTTTGTAGTGTAAAGAACATACCGGTTGATTGTATCTCATAGTGAACAAAACAATGTTTATTAAATATTCTCTGAAAAGACAAATCTAATTAATCTAGTTTTCACCCTTTTTTAGTTTTTCAATATCCTTTCTAATTTCTTCAGGAAGTTCTTCTCCTGCATTGATTTGAATTTGTGAATCATCCAGATTCTGCAAGATTAAGTCTTCCTCGATAATCTGCTTGAGAGATTTAGATTCAAGAGGGTCTTCTTTTTCAATACCCGTTATCTTTAGCGCTGTTCTTCTATTTTGCTGATGATCAGCTTCAGAGCACTTGACACCATTAGAACAATTGTTGATCAACAGAGTTTCTCCGTACCCTCTGGCAGTAAGTTTACTTTCATCGATACCATTGTCTACTAGATATCTGACCGCCGCCGCCGCTCTGGCCTGCGACAAGCTTAGATTGTAGGCGTCTTTACCTCGAGAATCGGTATGTGATCCCATCTCCACAGAAATCCCAGGGTTGTCCTTCAAAATATTGACTACTTTATCCAATTGAATAGCAGCATCTTCTCTGATAAAGGACTTATCATAGTCATAGTAGATGTTCTTCAGTTCAAAGACGGTATTTAGGGCGATTCTATCCATTTCGATATTGGCTAAGAATGTTCCTTGTTGATTACTTTTTGTCAAGACATCAGTCACGTTTGTAATTCCTTCAAAGCAAAGTATACATCCATCGATATTGATAAAGGCCTCCATTCGTTTAGTCAAAAATCCTTCTTTTCTAACCATTATCGTATAGTGATTACCCTGCTCAAATGTGAAATTGAAGTTTGGTGAGTACAAAGAGTCAATTACCAGCTCTTCTTTCTTAGTTGTATTATTATATACTTCTACTTTAGCCCCTTGGATGGCATCGACTGCAGTTTCCTTAAAGTCGCTACTATTTTCTGCTAGCGTGACATCGAAGACATATCCTGGTTTCCGTTCCAGTTCTATCTTCACAAAAGATTTGTCTTTCGATTTGTTATCCATCTTCGGAGTGAGAACTTTAGGAAAGAACAACTTGTGCTGTGCCCTGATAGTATGTACAGATAGGCTTTGAGATATTTTGAAACTAAAAAAACCCTCCTTATCGGTTTGGGTTTTTACCTCCCATTCGTCATCGTCATTTAACATACTGATATCTACTCCAGAAATATACCCTCGGTTATTTTCCTCGTAAACATATCCTTCGACTAGTGTATAATTTTCTTGCGCTAAACCAAACTGCCCCAAAAAAAGTAAAAAACTTATATTTAATAGGTACTTCATGTTTATAGTTTTAAGTAAAACGAATCTATCCTGGCTTTGTCTTTAAAATTGGTTGAAAGAGTAGTTATAATAAAGTTAAATCTAAATACCCATAAAAAGGTCAGATTTTACCCATTTTTTGAGGCTTGAGCGGACTCAGACTTTACCCTTTGAATTGTACTACTCAATATCATTGCTTAAGCTTCAATTGGATTATACTCAACGAAATATGGTTTGGGGCAATTTATGCGAATTTATTTTGGTCAATATCAAGGCGATGAACGAAGTGGTGCGTAGCAGAAAAGATTCTGTGAATCTTTTCAACGAAGAGAACCTCTTGCGGGTGGGCTGCCATAATTCCTTAGCATTCAATCATTCTCAACCTAAATTTAGCTTACTTTTTAATTATTCAACAATAGGGGGTGCAAAGATAAACTTTGAGGCAAGGAATTCTAACACTCACGATATGTAGATAAATGTTGCAAAAGTGTATATACTTGATTAGTAGCATTTTATGAGATTCACTAGTGTAAATTTTGGCAGTTTTCAAGCCTTTTTTATTTTAGTCTTTAAGCCGATTAAGAAGTGAGAAGAGATAGCTGGTATCATCGGCCTTTAATGGAAGTTTGTATATCAGCGGATGGATAAAAAGGAAATATTACCAAAACACATTTTAGAGTTTTGTACGTTTTTCGGTAGTGCTCAACAATAATTTACAACCTTTGTTGAAATTGGGACTAATTAGGTAATTTTGAAATCCTTATATCTCATACAATATGATAAATATACCAAATACGGATCAAAAAAGAATTGTTGTAGTGGGAGCAGGCTTCGGTGGTTTAGCGTTCGCACAGAAATTAGCTAAGCAAGACGTGCAAGTTGTGTTAATTGATAAAAACAATTATCATCAGTTCCAACCTTTATTTTATCAGGTGGCAATGGCAGGATTAGAGCCTAGTGCAATTAGTTTTCCCTTGCGCAAAGTTTTTCAAAAGAAAAAGAATGCATTCATCCGTGTAACGGAACTCCTCAGTGTAGATACCGAAAAGCAAGAAATAGAAACGACGCTCGGACCATTGAGGTACGATGCATTAATTGTTTCTACTGGAGTAGTCTCCAATTATTTCGGGAATAAAGAATTGGCTAAAAAAACAATTCCGATGAAATCGGTAGCGCAAGCCTTGCATTTGAGGAATCGGATATTAGCTGATTTTGAAGAGGCACTTGTTACACCAGACTATGAAGATAGGCAAGGATTGATAGATATTGTGATAGTAGGAGGGGGCCCAACAGGAGTAGAGGTAGCAGGAGCATTGGCGGAGATGAAAGAATATATATTGCCTAAAGAATATATAGAATTAGACAGTAATGAAGTTGATATATATGTGGTGCAAGGTGCTACTTGTCTCTTAAAAGGAATGTCAAAAAATGCCTCTGACGGTGCAGAAAAATTCCTTAAAGAATTAGGCGTAAAGGTACTGTTAGATACCAGGGTGGTTAGTTATGATGGCGAGTGTGTTTCAATGAGTGATGGATCTCGGATTAGAAGCAAGAAAGTTATTTGGGCAGCTGGTGTCAAGGGAAGGAAGATTAAGGGGCTGTCCGATGAATTTTATAACCGTTCGTTTAGATTGATAATCGACCAACAATGTAAGGTAGTGGGAACTAACAATGTCTTTGCACTAGGAGATGCGGCCGCTATGCAGACAGATGATTTACCTCGCGGACATCCACAACTTGCTCAAGTAGCACTGCAACAGGGTAAGTTCTTGGCAAAACATCTTGTCGATATTTTGAATAATGATTGCGATAAATCCTTTGCTTATAAGAATTTAGGATCGATGGCAACAATTGGACGTAATAGAGCCGTAGTAGATTTGCCTAGATTTAAATTCAAAGGCTTTTTTGCTTGGATGGTTTGGTTATTTGTACACTTGTTTTCGATTCTTGGAGTCAAGAACAAAGTAATGGTTTTCATCAACTGGATGTGGAATTATCTTACCTATGATCAGTCCTTAAGACTTATTATTAAGGCAGAAGATAGAAGCAATATTGATGATGCATAATAATTTTTAAACGCCATTGTGTGAATGTTTTCTCCAATGACTTCAACATTTTTTCTCCTATACTGAAAAACGAACAATGGTGTCGTTGCTAAACAGAGTAGGAGCATTGATCGCTTTGAGGCTATTTTAATCTACCCTATCAGATAGTTGTTAAATTCCCAATTTAAGGTGGCCCAAGCTAGAAATTAGAAAAAAAAAGAGCCACGGACCCTACTCCGATGGCTCTGATAAAAGTCATTCTTTAGTGCTTCAAAGCACATATAAGAAAGATGACCACAAAGATCTTTAGTTATTTTCAGTATATTATTAAGCTCGATTGTATGTAATTAGATAGAGAATCTAAAAGAGGGCATACCTCATTACATATTAAAACCAAATATAATATAATTGGATGATAAATCAGGAAATTTTAAAGAAAATAAAAAAGCGATTATCAATTTACTTGATAATCGCTTTATTTAATCTCATACTTTGCAAATATTCGGTTGTTTTACATCGAATAGGAGAGGCTTACATCCAATACAAACTCATCATGAATTGTCTTATCACCTAGATTGGAAAAGAAAGAGCCAGAACCATACTTAACATTATAGTCAGTACGGTCAAGATTGATTGTTGCTGTGGCAACGCCCTCTTTCAATACGGTGTTAAACTTTACTTCTTTTGTCATTCCTTTGATAGTAATATCACCTACTACCTTATATTCTCCCATGGTACCTCTAGAGTATACATTCTTGATAACCAAGGTTGAAGTTGGGAATTCTTCTACGCCAAAAAAGTCAGGAGACTTCAAGTGTCCTTCTAGCTTACCAGCCATTTTACCTTGTATATCAGTAGCTTTTAGCGAAGTCATGTCCATAGTGAAGGTACCTCCACTCAATGCACCATCAGTGAAAGTAAGATCCCCTTCCTTGATTTTGATAGTTCCGCTGTGCTTTCCAGTTACCTTGCTTGCACTCCATTCTACGGTGCTTGCCTCAATATCTACTTTTGCTACTTTTACCTTTGCTAGATTAAAAGAGAATAGGCTCATAGCCAAGGCGGCTAGAAAAATAAAAGAATATTTCATTTTAAATTTTTTTAAATGATTCATTAGTTATTAATTTGATTAATCCTAGACATAACACGTTAACCCAATTCGATGTTTAGTACTGAATTTATAGTGTCGCTCAACGGACTAAGAATGGGCAGGACAAGTGTTGTGGGTGCTTGAAATTACAAGAGCCTCCAAATTTCACTTTTGGAGGCTCTTGCGAGATTATAGTTGGCTTAGTTTTCAAAATTCTATCGCCAAAAATATCATTAATCTAGTTTAAGTACATCCAAGAACGCCTTTTGAGGTACCTCAACATTACCGATACTCCTCATCTTCTTCTTACCTTTCTTTTGCTTTTCCAGTAACTTTCGCTTTCTTGTGATATCACCACCGTAGCACTTAGCGGTTACATCCTTTCGCATAGCAGAGATGGTTTCTCTGGCGATAATCTTTGCACCTATAGACGCTTGGATGGCAATTACGAACTGTTGTCTCGGCAGCAAAGTTTTCAGCTTACCACAAATTTTCTTCCCAAAGGCATAGGCATTGTCTTTATGTACCAATGCAGAAAGTGCATCTACCGGGCTACTATTGAGGAGCATATCCATCTTCACGATATCAGAAGCTCGATACTCCAGCGGAGCATAATCAAATGATGCATAACCACGAGATATAGATTTAAGTCTATCATAAAAATCAAAAACGATTTCAGCAAGCGGCAACTCAAAACTCATTTCCACACGTTCTGGAGTTAGATAGTTTTGTTTTGTCATGATACCCCGTTTGTCTAGGGTCAACTTCATGATAGGACCTATATATTCAGGTTTAGTGATAATCTGAGCTATGATGAAGGGTTCCTCCACTCTATCGAGATGATTAGAGTCAGGCAATTCACTTGGCGTATTGACGAGCAGCTTTTCACCCTTTGTAGTGTATGCATAGTAAGACACGTTAGGTATCGTAGTGATTACCTCTTGATCAAACTCACGAGATAGTCGCTCTTGAATGATCTCCAAATGTAGCATACCCAAAAAACCACATCTAAATCCAAACCCTAAGGCCGCAGATGACTCAGGTTCAAACACCAAGGAGGCGTCATTTAGTTGCAGTTTCTCTAGACTATCTCTCAAATCTTCAAAATCATCATTATCCAATGGAAAGATACCGGCAAATACCATCGGCTTCACATCCTCAAATCCATCTATAGCCTTTTCACAACGATTGCTCGCTAAAGTCATAGTATCACCCACCTTTATTTCACTACTCGTTTTGATTCCCGTGATGATATAGCCCACATTCCCTGCGCCTAACTCTTTACTAGGGACCATATCCATCTGCAAGATTCCGATTTCATCTGCATGGTACTCTTTTTCCGTATTGACAAAGTGGACCAGCTCACCCTTTTTCATAGTGCCATTGTAGATTCTGAAGTAAGCGATCACGCCACGATATGGGTTGAACACAGAATCAAAAATCAATGCTTGCAAGGGAGCATTCGGATCACCTTGAGGAGCTGGAATCTTATCAACGACGGCAGCCATAACATCAGGAACCCCTAGGCCAGTCTTTCCACTCGCTAGAACAATATCTTCTTTGTCACATCCAATCAAATCTATAATCTGATCACTCACTACTTCCACATCTGCAGACTCCATGTCTATTTTGTTGATCACGGGCACTATCTCCAGATCATTTTCTATAGCTAAGTATAAGTTAGAGATGGTTTGCGCTTGGATACCTTGCGAAGCATCTACTAGTAGCAGCGCTCCTTCACAAGCAGCTATTGACCTGGACACCTCATAAGAAAAATCTACGTGGCCAGGCGTATCTATAAGATTGAAGACATACTCCTCTCCATCCGTGTGCTTATAATACATTTGGATAGCATGGCTTTTTATAGTGATACCGCGTTCTCTTTCAATATCCATATCATCCAACGCCTGATTTTGCATAGCACGCTCATTGATAGTCTGGGTAAATTCCAGCAATCGATCAGATAAGGTGCTCTTCCCATGATCAATATGGGCAATCACACAAAAATTTCTCATGTTCTTCATAGACCGCAAATATACTATTTTAGATAGTGTAGTAGGCGAGGAACCCCCCTTTTTATCTATCCTTGCTTTATTATACCATTTCTTGTTTGGAAAGTTCGCACTAGACTTTGAATATGACCGAGATTTGACTAGAATTAGAACAAGTCCAGAGAGTTTAAATTGCAAAATAACTGTTGTAAACCATCTGCAACAAGTATCATCTTGTAAATAAAACACACAACCAGTCTACAGTATCCTTAAGAGTTATATGTTTATAAAGACTATCTAGCAGGTGGAAGCAAAAACAAGTCGAACCAAAGACTTGAAAAACCTCTAAAAGATGTACAATAACCTTAATATGTAAAAGAGATTAAATTAGATTTTCTTTCCTTGAGTATATTTGTTTATTTGGGCGTATCCTCCTGCCTGCTTCCTCCTATCCACCCATACAGGAGGTCAGGCTGTCCAGCACTCCGTTTCACTTCGGTCCTTCCTGACGCCAGGCTGCCCGCTAAGCCAGTCGGACTAGTCGCTTAGGCGGCTATACTTCCCATCC